>CAZSSZ010000034.1:0-10666 GCA_964609755.1 uncultured Flavobacteriaceae bacterium
AAACTGGGGAAATAGACGTTTTGGCACTAATTGGGCATAGCTCGTCTGCACTCACCTTACAAGACTTACACCCAAAGAAAAACCGTTTACGCTTAGTGCTTGGTCTTGAAGCGAAAAACCCTGCCATTATCTTGCCTGATGCTGATTTAGAAAAAACAGTTGAAGAATGTGTTTCAGGAACGCTCTCATACAATGGTCAGCGCTGTACTGCCCTCAAAGTATTGTATGTGCACGAAGCTGTTAAAGACGCATTTTTAGATAAGTTTACCAAGGCGGTTGATGCACTACAATTGGGGATGCCTTGGGAAAATACTTTGCTTACCCCGCTTCCTGAGCCAAACAAACCCGATTATATTCAAGAACTCATTGACGATGCTGTGGCTAAAGGGGCTAAAATACTTAATCCAAGGGGAGGCGAACGCACTGAAAATTATATTTTCCCTGCTGTCTTGTATCCCGTTACCCGTGATATGCGTGTGTATGAGGAAGAACAATTTGGACCCATTATCCCTGTAATGTCGTTTTCTGAAATTGATACGCCATTGGATGATATGGCAGCCTCTATGTATGGGCAACAAGTAAGTTTGTTTGGCAAAGATGTGGATACACTCGGACCGCTAATTGATACCCTGTCAAACTTGGTGTGTCGTGTAAACTTGAACAGTTCCTGCCAGCGTGGTCCGGATGTTTATCCGTTTACTGGGCGCAAAAATTCTGCAGTGAGTACGTTGAGTGTCCATGATGCGCTTCGTTCTTTTTCGATTAGAACTTTTGTAGCGACAAAAGACAACGACGCAAATAAAGAAATTCTTAGGGAGTTGCTAGACTCACACAAGTCTAACTTTATCAGCACCGATTATATGCTTTAATGCGTTATTTCCTAAGGCTGAAAACGAAATTTAAAATTGTCAATTCGTAATTTACGAACTCATAATTTACTACTTCAGTTATTCAACATCACTGGCATAACAAGCATGGTAACTTTTTCGCCTTCTTCTAATCCGTCTACAGGGGTAATAATACCCGCTCTGTTTGGCAATGAGAGTTCCAATTGAATTTCATCGGAATTAAGGTTGCTAAGCATTTCGGTAAGGAACCTTGCGTTAAATCCAATTTGCATATCATCCCCTTGGTAGGCGCATGTTAGTCGTTCTTCGGCTTTGTTGCTGTAGTCGATGTCCTCTGCTGAAATTTGTAGCTCTGCACCAGCAATACGCAAACGAATTTGATGCGTCGTTTTATTAGAGAAAATACTGACACGTTTTACAGTATTCAAAAACTGCACGCGATTGATGCTCATTACATTTGGGTTTTCCTTTGGAATAACCGCTTCATAGTTGGGATATTTCCCATCAATTAGTCTACAAATAAGTACGGTGTCGTCAAATAAAAACTGCACATTGCTGCTGTTGTAGTCAATTTTTACTTCTGCTTCACTGCCCAGAAGAGCTGCCTTTAGCAAGTTGAGCGGTTTTTTAGGCATAATAAATTCTGCGGTTTCAGGAGCAGTCAAATCGGTTCTTTCGTATTTTACGAGTTTGTGGGCATCAGTGGCAACAAAAGTTAATCCACTCGATGAAAGCTGAAAAAAAACACCGCTCATTACGGGACGTAAGTCATCATTTCCACTGGCAAAAATGGTATTGTTGATAGCAGTGGCTAGGGTGTCACCCAAAACAGATACGCTTGAAGCATCGACCACTTCTGCAGCTTGTGGAAATTCTTCCGCATCGGCGTATGCTAAAGCATATTTCCCTTGTTCTGAGCTGATTTCAAGGGTGTTGTTTTCAGCTTGTGAAAACGTAAGGGGTTGTTCCGGAAAGGTTTTAAGGGTGTCCAAAAGTAATCGGGCAGGAACGGCAATTTTGCCTTCTTGCGTGGCTTCCACTTGAAGTGTTGCGCTAATGGTGGTTTCCAAATCGGTAGCCGTAATACGAAGTTGTTGTGGACTGAGTTCAAAAAGAACGTGGTCTAATATCGGTAGGGTGTTGCTGCTGTTAAGTACGCCACTAAGGGTTTGCAGTTGGCGCAACAATTGGGTGCTTGAAACAATAAAATTCATGTCTATATGTTTACTTACAAATATATTGTTTCAGGCTGCCAACCTAAAACAATTTTATTAACAGCTAACCCTCAGTTATGAACGTTATGCGGATAGGATCTAGATATGAAAGTCCAAATAATGCACTTGCTCCGCCGCCATAAGCCGGATTGCCCTTGTAAATGGCAAGTTCTAAATAGCCTTGTTTATTAAATAACGCCAATTTTTTTCCGTCTTCCTCTCTGTTTTCTTTTGGGAGATCATACCGAATGACTTCGTGATAATCTCTGTAAACATGCGTAAAATTGTGGTTACGTGCATGAATGATAAACGCTCGGTTTTGCCTAAGGGTGTCAAATATTTTTTGGGTAATATTGGTAATTACATTTCCATAGCGGTCAATATGCAAAACACGTCCCTGTATTTCGTTTTGTTGGGCATTGATGCTTGGGTTGTGTTGGGTGCGTTTTTTAAGATTGCTATATGAAGTGCCTATTACGCTGAGTGCTCCTCCACGATGCAAATGTGCTACAGCTTCTACTGCCTTTTCATTTGATGAGGGCTGCGCGATTGTTAATTTTACACATTGTGACGGATTAAGTTCGGGTTCTAAAAGGGATAAAAAACCATTGTCGGCACAAACAAAAAAATGCGCATTAACTTGTGCTGCTAGCAAGTGTTGTTCAGGAGTTTCGTTAAAATCTACTCCAATGAAATGAATACTCCCCTCAGGGAAGCTACGGTAAACAGCGCGCACTACATATGCCGCTTGACCCAAATGAAAAGGATCGATTTCGTGCGAAATATCTACAATTTGAGGTGTCTGTAACTGCTGAAACAATTGCGCTTTTAATGCCGACACATAGGCGTCTTTTAATCCAAAATCGGTTGTTAGCGTAATTATTGGCATGAAATAACCTTTAAATAATATAGCAATGTAAAAATTACGTAATTTTGACTACAAAGTTACCAAAATTCAACCCCTTGCGGTTCATTTTTTAAAAACACGCTTTTGAACGAAATTACAATCGAGTTAGAAGAAGTAAATCCAACCGAGTTTTACGGAGGGAAGAACAACAAAAACATAGCCTTACTCAAAAAGTATTTCCCCAAAATAAAAATTGTAGTCCGCGGCAATAAAATAACTGCTTTTGGTGAAGAGGAACTCCTTGAGCTGTTTGAGAAACAAGTAGATCGATTGGTAACACATTACGGCAAATACAATTCACTTACCGACGAAATGGTCCAGCAAATTTTGGAAAGTGACGAAGAGGAAAACTTTGGTTTAGACCCCGACGATCACAAAGTGATTCTACATGGCGTGGGTGGAAAAATCATAAAAGCACAAACGCTTAATCAAGCCAAACTTGTAGACGCTATGAGCAAAAATGATATGGTTTTTGCTGTGGGTCCTGCAGGAACAGGGAAGACCTATACCGGAGTTGCATTGGCGGTTAAAGCATTAAAATCCAAACAGGTTAAACGCATTATTCTAACACGACCCGCTGTTGAAGCCGGTGAAAATTTAGGTTTTTTACCGGGCGATTTAAAAGAAAAGCTCGATCCTTATATGCAACCGCTTTACGATGCGCTTCGGGATATGATACCCAAGGAAAAACTCGATCATTACATTGAAACGGGTATTGTTCAGATTGCCCCCATGGCGTTTATGCGGGGTAGAACGCTGGACAATGCTTTTGTGATTTTGGATGAGGCGCAGAATACCACGCACAACCAAATGAAAATGTTTTTGACCCGAATGGGCAAGAATGCCAAGTTTATGATTACCGGAGACCCCGGGCAAATTGACTTACCTCGTCGTGTAATTTCAGGGCTTAAAGAGGCTATTTTAGTGTTGGGGGGTGTTAAGGGTATTGGGATGGTGTATTTGGACGATAAAGATGTTATCCGCCACCGCTTGGTAAAACAAGTAATTGAAGCCTACAAACAAACTGAACATCACAATTGATGCATATGCAAACACTCATGCAATCCGATTTGCACCTAAAGGGTATAAAAGATAAATATACAGGCAAGGTACGTGAAGTGTATACCCTGGAAAATGACACTTTAGTAATGGTTGCCACCGATCGTCTCTCGGCTTTTGATGTGGTGATGCCCAAAGGAATTCCATACAAAGGTCAAATTTTAAATCAAATTGCTGCGCATATGCTTCAGGCAACAGCCGATATTGTGCCCAATTGGCTTTTGGCTACTCCAGACCCGAATGTGGCGGTTGGAAAAGCCTGTGAGCCCTTAAAAGTAGAGATGGTGATTCGTGGGTATTTGGCAGGACATGCTGCAAGAGAATATGCTGCGGGTAAACGTACCCTTTGTGGTGCGCCAATGCCCGAGGGGATGTGCGAAAACGATGCGTTTCCAGAGCCTATCATTACACCGGCAACCAAAGCCGAGCAAGGCGAACACGACGAAGATATTACACCCGAGGATCTTGTTTCTCGTGGTATTGTTACGCAAAGCGAATACGACCAATTGGCGGCATACACTCGTGCGTTGTTTGCGCGGGGAACCGTAATGGCAGCAAAGCAAGGCTTGATTTTGGTGGATACCAAATACGAATTTGGAAAAGATACTGATGGAAATATTGTACTCATCGATGAGATTCACACCCCAGATTCTTCTCGGTATTTCTATGCTGAGGGCTATGAAGAACGCCAAGCTAAAGGGGATACACAACGTCAATTATCGAAAGAGTTTGTGCGTCGTTGGTTGATTGAGCACGGTTTTCAAGGGAAGCCCGGCCAACAACTTCCCGAAATGTCGGATGCCTATATTCAGTCTGTTTCGGAACGCTATATTGAGCTTTACGAGCACATAACAGGGCAGCCCTTTCAAAAAGCAGACCTTAGCAATGTGTCAGCACGTATTCAGGAAAACTTAGACCAATTTTTTAAGTCCTAGTTTTTTAAACAACGTATCATCAATGATGGTGTCGTATGGAATTTGATACACACACGGGTGGTTTCTTAGCCATGTGAGTTGACGCTTGGCAAACCGACGTGTATTCTTTTTGATGTTTTCTATGCACGCTTCTAGGGGTTGTTTTTCCTCCAAATAAGGAAATAATTCTCTGTAACCAACAGTCTGTAACGCATTTAGGTTTTTATGGGGAAGTAACCTTTGTACCTCCTCTACAAGTCCTTTTGCTATCATACTATCCAATCGAGAATTAATACGCGAATACAATTTTTCACGACACATGGTTATTTCAATGGAAACAACATCAAAATTTCTTGCCCTTTTGGGTTGTCCCAAAAAAGAGGAGTAGGGCTTTCCCGAAGCCATACAAACGCCAAGTGCACGCAAAAGCCTGACGTGGTTTTGTAGGTCAACACTACTGTGGTATGATGGGTCTAATCGTTGTAATTCATTTTGTAAAAATTCAATGCCTTTTTGTTCAAACGCTTGCTGCCAATGGTGTTTTATTTTTTCGGGAACTTCGGGGAACACATCCAATCCATTTACCACGGCATCGGTGTAGAGATTAGAACCACCAACGAGTATGGCAACTTCATGTTTTTTGAATAAGTCTTCCAGCAGTTTAATGGCATCCCTTTCAAAATCCCCAACGGTATAGGGCTCGTGTATGCTTTTATGTTGGATAAAATAATGTGGTACGCCTTGTTGTTCTTCGGTAGATGGCACAGCAGTACCAACCTGCATCTCTTTATAAAACTGTCGTGCATCACTTGATAGGATGGGGCATCCCAATTGTTTGGCTAATGCTACCGCAAAGGAAGTTTTTCCCACCGCCGTCGGACCGGAAATGGTTACAAGTTTAGGACGCTGCATCGAGGGGTATGATTTCTTTAACCTTATTTTTTCGGATAAATTGCTGAATGATATGACGTGCTGCGCGCGAGTTTTTCATCGGCGTGATTAGCGTGTTTATCATGTCAATTGAGGTGATTTGATAATTTAGACTCACGAAGGCAAATCCCTTGTATTGGTTGTTTTCAATCAAAATCACACTCCGCTCATCATGGGTGCGTCCTTTGTCTATAACCAAAAGGTTGGGTGTTGGAAAACGCAATCGGTCAATACATTGCTGAACGCGCTGATTGTATTGTTCCGCTTTTTCTTTTTTCGCACATGCCCCTAAGCATTGGTTAATTTCTAGGTTTGAGCAAGCCTCTTTTGGCGATTCTAGCCCTACCAACTTTAAACATAACGTATATTTCTGCGAAAAGAAATAAAGGGTTTTTCGGGCGTCATTTAGATTTTTAAATGTGGTAACATACTCCATGGCGTCTTGGGCATGTGCGATGCGCATAAATCGATACCCTGAAGCTGTTACACCTTCTTCCAATCCAAAACGGATGCGGTCGTTTTTATGTACGCGGTTGTGTTTGGGTTTGTGCAATTGGATTTCATCTACCTCTTTGAGTAAGGCAATGAGTTCACTTCCTGTTTCTTCTGTGCTCACGCTATACGTTTCCAATTGAAGCTTCAAAGCCTTTCGGCTTTTTCCTGTAAAGTGTTGGTTTACACGCTTTCGCATATTGGTGCTTTTACCTATGTAAATCACATCACCGTTTTGGTTGTGTAAATAATATACGCCCGTTGCGGGGTTGACTTGCTCTACTAAATGCAAAAATTTACGTGCTACTTGATCGTGTTCTTTGGTGCGCAATACTTGTTTTACGATGGTCTTCTCCAGGTCTTTGTCAAGCAATAACTTTAACAGTTTTACTGTGGCACGGGCATCTCCAGCAGCGCGGTGCCGATCGCTTAACGGAATACCCAACGAACGCACAAGTTTACCCAGTTTATACGATGCCTGTTCGGGGATGAGTTTTTTTGCTAGTGCTACGGTACAAAGTGAGGGTCTTTCATAAGTAAACCCAAGTCGATTAAATTCCGTGCAGAGCATACGGTAATCAAAACTTGCGTTGTGCGCTACTAGGGTACAGTCTTCTGTGATTTCTACAATGCGTTTTGCCACCTCATAGAATTTTGGTGCATTGCGCAACATTTTTTCATTAATTCCCGTAAGGTTTACCACAAAGGGCTGAATGGGTCGTTCCGGATTTATAAGGCTAATGAATTGATCTACAATTTCGTTGCCGTCAAATTTATAGATGGCAATTTCGGTAATCCCCTCTTCGTTGTATTTCCCTCCTGTCGTTTCTACGTCAACAACTGCGTACATGCCCTAATTTCTATGCCCAAAAATAAGGCTTCCTACGCGAATCATATTGCTGCCTGCTGTTATGGCTATTTGAAAATCGTTACTCATACCCATAGAAAGCACCGACAAGGATTTCGTTGTTTTCCAAGTTGTGTAAAAATTAGCCAGGGTTTCAAACTCTTTTTTGATTTGGATTTCGTCTTGGGTAAATGTTGCCATGCCCATCAGTCCAACAATACGCACATGAGGGTAGGGGTCTTCTTGAGAGAGCAATTCCGCTGCCTCTTGGAATGAAAACCCAAATTTTGACGATTCTTCAGCGATGTGGATTTGAATGAGCACATCAATAATTCGGTTGTTTTTTTGTGCCTGTTTATTGATTTCAGCAAGCAACCGTTCGCTATCTACACCATGAATCAAATGTACAAATGGCGCAATGTACTTAACCTTATTGCGTTGCAAATGACCGATCATATGCCAGCGAATATCAACGGGTAACGATTCAGCTTTTTGGCAAAGCTCTTGCACTTTATTTTCCCCAAAATCGCGTTGCCCAACAGCATAGGCTTCCTCAAGGGCAGCGTTAGGTTTGGTTTTGGAAACCGCCACTAGGGTTACATCTTCTGGTAAATCGGCAACGATTTTTTGGATGTTCTCCGCTATCATTGTGATGATTTTTCAACAAGTTCAGAAATGCGTAAGGCAATGTCTAGAGCATTTTTTCCTTGTTCTAGGGGCACAATAACAGCTGACATTTTAGTGATGGCATCTGCAAAACATTCAAGCTCCATCAAAATGGCATTGACCGTTGGAATTTCAGGATTGTCAAAATAGATGCGTTTCTTTTTGCCTTGAGCGTTTTCAAGGACCATGTCAAAATCGCCCACATTTTCGGGGGCATCGTGCATTTTTACTACTTCTGCTTTTTTCTCAAGATAGTCTACCGAGATGTAGGCGTCCTTTTGGAAAAAGCGTGCTTTGCGCATGTTTTTGAGCGAAATCCTACTTGCCGTAAGGTTGGCAACACAGCCGTTTTCAAATTCAATGCGCGCATTGGCAATATCAGGTGTTTCGCTTATAATCGATACTCCACTCGCAGCAATGTTCTTAACTGGAGAACTAACTACGCTTAAAACGGTGTCAATATCATGAATCATTAAATCCAGGACCACAGGCACATCGGTACCCCGTGGATTAAATTCTGCCAACCGATGCGTTTCTATAAACATACTGTTGTTTATGTGGTCTTTGACGGCTATAAATGCAGGGTTAAATCGCTCTACGTGTCCCACTTGTCCCAAAACGTCATGCTTTTTTGCTAATGAAATCAGTTCCTCGGCTTCGGTTACCGTTTGTGTAATGGGTTTTTCAATAAACACATGTTTTCCTTTGGCAATGGCTTCTTTTGCCAGCTGATGATGATAAGTAGTAGGCGTAACGATGTCTACCATGTCCACGGCATCCATCAAATCACTAGCGGAATCAAATGCCTTAAATCCATATTCTTCAGTGATTTGCGTTCTGACGGCTTGGCTTTCATCATAAAAACCAATCAAATCATATTTGTCAGATTCGTTTAGAAGGCGCAAATGAATTTTCCCGAGATGACCGGCACCCAAAACGCCTGCTTTTAATTTCTTTCCCATGCTACAAATGTAATAAGATTGGATGTTGAGCGGGCAGTTGATTTTGTATTTTTGAACCCAAGATGCAGGATACAACAAAACATCAAGGGAAACGCCGGCAGTTGGTGGAAGTGTTAAAACAAAAAGGAATTGTACAAAGTGCAGTACTCAGCGCCATTGCTGAAATTCCAAGGCATTTGTTTTTGGATAGCAGTTTTGTAGACCATGCCTATCAAGACAAAGCGTTTCCGATTGGCGCAGCGCAAACCATTTCGCAACCCTATACGGTAGCCTTTCAAAGCGAACAATTGCAGCTTAGTCCAGGTATGACAGTGTTAGAAATTGGCACGGGTTCGGGCTATCAAACAGCGGTGCTTTGCCACATGGGCGCAAGGGTATATTCCATTGAACGTCAACACGAATTGTTTCGCACCAGTCTAAAGCGATTGCCCGCATTGGGATTTAAACCCAAAAAACTCATTTTTGGCGATGGGTACAAAGGATTTCCTGAGCAAGCGCCTTTTGATAGAATTATTGTAACAGCAGGTGCGCCCAATATCCCCGAAGCACTTTTGGCGCAATTGGCTGTTGGCGGACGAATGGTCATTCCCGTTGGGGAAAATCAACAAAAAATGACGGTTATTACCCGGACTTCAGCTACTGATTTTGAAAAATTAGTTTTGGGAGATTTCCGTTTTGTTCCCCTTTTGGAGGATAAAAACTAGTTTTTAAAATTCTTTTTTATGCGGTCAAGTTGCCGTTTGTTATCGCGATCTTTTATGGTTTCGCGTTTGTCGTGAATTTTCTTACCCTTGGCTAAGGCAACGCGTACTTTTGCCAATCCTTTCTCTGTTAAAAACACTTGAAGTGGTACTATGGTAAGCCCTACATTCTGTACTTGCTTGAGTAATTTTCGCAATTCTTTGCGCTGCAACAAAAGTTTTCGGTCGCCTTTGGTGCGGTGATTCACATATCCGCCGTGGCTGTACTCGTCTATGTGCATGTTGATGATGAATAGCTCGCCCTGCTCGCTAAAGGCACAAAAACTTTCGGCAATAGAAGCCTTCCCGGCACGAATAGATTTAATTTCCGTACCTGTTAACACAATGCCCGCAGTGTACTGATCCATGAGTTCGTACTCAAACCGCGCACGCTTATTCTTTATGTTAATGGGTTTTTGCATGATGCAAAAATATAACCTTCTGTGGGATGTTGATTTATTTTTAATAAAAGCCTTCGTTTTAGTGTTTTGTCTTGTGTGGTTTGGCTATTTTTGTGCTTTAATTTTAGCTATGAAGATCCAACGCGACGAACAAATTTTTGAGTTAATAGAGGCAGAAAAAGAACGCCAATTAGGTGGTATTGAACTTATTGCTTCTGAAAATTTCACCAGTCCGCAAGTCATGGAAGCCACAGGCTCTATCCTAACTAACAAATATGCTGAGGGCTATCCGGGTAAGCGGTATTACGGGGGCTGTGAGGTGGTTGACGAAATCGAAACCATTGCCATTGACCGTGCAAAAGCACTTTTTGGTGCAGCTTACGCCAACGTACAACCGCACTCAGGTTCACAGGCAAATACGGCCATCTATCATGCCTTTATCAAACCTGGTGATAAAATCATGGGTTTTGATTTGTCGCACGGAGGACACCTCACGCACGGATCGCCGGTAAACTTTTCAGGTCGTTTGTACAATGCAGTTTTCTATGGTGTAGACAAAGAAACGGGTCGTTTGGATTACGATGTTATTGAAGAAATTGCCGCACGCGAAAAGCCCAAAATGATTATTGCAGGGGCTTCTGCCTATTCTAGAGATATTGATTTTAAGCGTTTTAGAGAAATTGCCG
>CAZSSZ010000035.1:0-10643 GCA_964609755.1 uncultured Flavobacteriaceae bacterium
GTTGTTGATCAATTCTTGGATAAGTACTGTTTTTCCAACACCTGCACCTCCAAATAGTCCAATTTTACCTCCTTTGGCATAGGGCTCAATAAGGTCGATAACTTTGATCCCTGTGAAAAGTACCTCGGTAGAAGTGGAAAGATCTTCAAAGGCGGGTGCTTCGCGGTGAATAGGAAGACCGTTGTCGCCTGATTTTGGCAAATCGCCAATACCGTCAATAGCGTCTCCAATTACGTTAAAAAGTCGTCCGTATATTTCTTCGCCTATGGGCATTTGGATGGGGTTTCCGGTAGCAAGTACGTCTGCGCCACGCTCCAGCCCGTCAGTAGAATCCATCGAAATGGCACGAACTTGGTCTTCACCAATATGCGATTGCACCTCAAGTACGAGGGTAGAACCGTCCGTTTTTTTGATTTCTAATGAGTCATAAATGTTAGGAAGGGTGTTGGTAGCGGTGTCAAAAGACACATCTACTACAGGACCAATGACTTGGGAAACTTTACCTGTGCTCTGTGACATAGTCGAAGAATTGTTTTTTCAATGTGGCGTTAGGCCTATAATTTTCGTGTGCAAATATAGGCGAAATAAAACGAGAATTCATGGCTTTAGCGCAAAAAAAAAGCACCCTTTTCAGAGTGCTTTTATAGGGGTTAACCGTTTGCTACAGATCAAACAAAATTGAAGTGTAGTAAATGCTTCCGATACGTCCGCTACCTGCAAGACTAACGAATTCGTTTCCGCCAATGTTGTTACCGCCCACACGAAGTTTCGCATTAAGCTTTGCAAGGTCAAGCGTTAGTTGCGCATCTATAACCGTATTTGCGTCTATCATCTCGTCTACAAATGTAGACTCAAACATATATTCCGAATTGTAACGTGCATTTACATTAAAAGAAAGCGCATCAAACTTACCGTTAAGACCAACCTTAATACGGTGTTCAGGTGTGTTAAATGATGTTTCAAAGCTAGAATCTGCTGTAGGGGTATAGTCAAGACTGTTATATTCATAGATGGCGTTAGCAAATAAATTTTGCGTTAGTGCTTGAGTTACCTCTACACTAGCCCCATAAGCAGCCATATCTACATCTAAATTTGCATCTGCTGCAAAAACTTGAAAGCTATTTCCGGCTGTAACAGCAACATTTCTAGTTCCTATATAATCACTATAATCACTGTAATACGCCCCAAAGTCAACACTAAATCCAGCTGTATTGTAACGATAGCCTAAATCAATAGAAGTTACCAATTCAGCTTTCACATTCTTAAGGTTAGCAGGTGTTATTATCCCTTTTTGGAAATCTGCTAAGTCCAACGCTCTAGCAAATACATCAGCTCCTGTAATTCGGGCAGCAGTCCCATCTTGTAATGGCACTATCTGATTGTATCGATTTACACTATCGGGTGAAGTTCCAAATAAAACAGCGTTTCCTGCATAGAGTCCAATGTATTGATCCTGGTTGGTTGGGTTACGGAATCCTTTTTGATAAGACAAACGTACGTTTTGACTGTCTGATATATTAAACAATAACCCTACACGAGGTGTAATATTTGCATTAAAGAATTCACTCTTATCATAACGTAACGAAGCGGTAAGACTCACAAAATCGTTTAACAAATCTTTTTTGGCTTGTGCGTAAGCCCCATATTGATTGTACTCAATAGGTCCATCATAATCTGTATAGATAGTCCCACCAGTGTTTAATTCAAATTGTTGGTATTGACCACCAATTATAATATCTGCAAAATCAATTTTGTCGCCTAGATTGTAGCTAAATTCATAAAAGTACATTCTAGTATCGTCTTGCACACGAGCTCCACCCGATGTAGCAGGAAGTGACGTGCTGTTAATTTGATTTAATGCCGCATTGAATGGAGCTGTACCTGGCACTAGCATATTAGCATCGGCGGCAGTACGTGCAGCGGCGTGAATTGCAGATGATGAATGAGCCGTGCCTCCAAATAAATTGTTAATACTTGCTTTTTCTCCATTTACAGCAACATCAGCCATAATAGCACCTATAAGTTGAGGGAATCCACCCTGCGATAGCGCAAGACCACCCAAGTAATTTGTTATGTAGATTGGTGCCCAACCTCCAATAATACCGCCTGGTTGCGCGTTTGCAAGCAATGTGGCCGTTGCGTCCATTTGGGTACTGTTACCAGCGCGTTCACGAGTCATGTAAGCTCTCCCCATAAAACCTCCTGAATTAACCTCAATTTTATGTTGTTCAATTTTAAAATCACGAATAGCATAACGACCTGTACCCTGCAAAGGGGAGTCTCCAGTACCAATTAATGAACTAAGACTTACCTCAGTGTCCTCATTAGGACGGAAATGAATGGCAAAATTTCCTTTGGTATTTGTAGCTTGTGGGGTTACAAAATCAACTTCATTGTATCCTGTAGTTAAAACGGTGTCAAAAAAGTTAGGGGCTGTAGCAGCCAGTTGTAACAACTGTGGCATTTGAGCTGCACCAGCTAGGGCTCCAAAAAAAGTAGATGACCCTATTGTTTGTTCTCCATATTCATTAATAGCATTATAATCAGCAGCGTTGGGGTTATATCCATCATCTGGTTTACCATTATCTTGGTGTCTGTAATCAGTAGCTGCCCACTCTGTACCCTGCTTGTGCGAAAATGTTGCTTTAACCGCCCACTTATCACTTAGTTTGGTTGCCATACGAATACCAAAGTCGGTAAATTCATTATTTCCAGCAGCGGCTTGTTGGGTAACGCCTGTTTTATAATACGCGCTTACGCCCTCGTGCTCAAAAGGATTTTTACTGTTTAAGAACATAATCCCCTTGTAGGCATCGGCACCATATAATGCAGACGCGGCACCCGGAAGAACCTCAACGCTCTGAACATCCAGTTCATTTAGTCCTACTAGGTTACCCATACCAAATCCAAATATTGGGGCAAGGTTATTCATCCCATCAACAAGCGTTACAAATCCTTCGTTATACACTGTAGCAAAACCACGTGTACTTACTTGGTTAAACACCAATCCGCCTTGATTTAATTGAATTCCCTTAATGTTTTCTAATCCGTTAAAGTAATCTGCAGAAGGCGTGCGCTCTATTTGTTGCAAGCTAAATTTCTCTACTGTTACTGGCGACTCAAAAATACGCTCTGCCATACGTGACGCAGAAACAACAATCTCATCCAACTGCGTAGTAGTCTCACCAAGGGTAATACGCAATGACTGCATAGCAGAAGTAACGCTTACAGATTTGGTTTCCAATCCAACACTAGACACCGTAATTGTAAACGGAGGTGTTTTTGATGTGTTTAAACTAAAGTTCCCGTCAAAATCAGTGACAGTACCTGTAGTATTATCTATGACAACATTCGCTCCAGGTACTGGCTGACCATTTGCGTCAGTAACGGTTCCCGAAACTTGTGTTTGTGCTGCTACTGCAGTTGAGACCAACAGCAATAGCGTCTGAAGAAATAATTTCATAGTTCTTATTGTTTTGAAAGTTATGATGGTAAAGATATTGTTTTTTTTAATTCCTACCGATTACCAAATTAGGGGTGCTTATTTTATTAAAAAAGATAAAAGATAAGTCCAATTTTTGCGGATTTCATGTCAAAGCCTGCATTAGAAGTGCTGTAAACCGTCCAAGGCTGTAGGTCTTGTGCAATACTAATATTCCAAGTATTGAACCCTAAATGCAGATTCCATCGCAAAAAAGTCCCATTTATTGGAAGTGAATCGCGGTTTTGAAAACCGTTTGCGGAAGTGTATACCGATCTAAAGTGCAGCGGCACGTGAAGACTTACTCCAGTATGTATACGCCAAAAAGCATGTTTGGTAGCCGTTGCGTTACGCCATCTCACTTCAAATGGGATTGCTAACGACTGCATCGATAAGAAATTTTGTTGGTAATTGTCTGTTAGGGTTGTGGTAGAAATCGTATTGCCCGTTACCGAGAAGCGCGTATTGGTATACCATCTTGAAACATCCCAACCAACACCCAGACCAAGTGCCCAAGTGCGGCTTTTGTTGATAGGCATATCACGCACAAATCCCAATGAAAGGGCATATGACAATTTATTTTGAATTAAGGTTTCGGGAGGATTTGAAAAATACGGATACGCCACGCCAAAATAAAGCTGGTCTTCCCTAAAATCGGAGGAATATTGTTGTGCTACAACAGGCAAGAACAACATGCTAATCAGCATTACTAGCAATTTTCTCATAGGTTAAATATACATGAAAAAAAACATCCATTTGGTCACAGACCAAATGGATGTTTTATAAAAATTAAAAACCGAAAAAGGTTATTTCAAGTTTTGCGTGTAATCACCAGTACGGGTGGTGTAATTGATTTTTAACGCATTTACTTTTCTCAATTCTTGTTTGATATCACTAATCAAGCCCATATTGGTTTCGCCATCAACTTTAAGTGCAGTAGTCAGTACGTTTTGTAATTCCTGACGCTTAGAAGCGCGTTCGGCAAGCACAAAAGCACCTACGTCTTGCACGGTAGCAAACTTATCATTCAATTGAATTTTGGGTTGTGTACCAAACTTTTCCTGATAGCGGTCACTGGGTTTGCCAGCATAGATATACATCACACGGTCTTTTTTATCTAGCTTTTGCACTTGGTCTGCTGCAGGAAGCGTATTGGCTACCATCAGCGTACTGTCGCGCATTACTGTTGCTACCATAAAAAAGAACAATAGCATGAATACAATATCGGGCAATGATGCCGTAGAAATTGCAGGTAAATCGCCGCCTTTTTTCTTTTTAAACTTAGACATACTAATTTGTTTTTGAGGGTTCAGCTTCAGATAACTTCTGAGGAAACAACGCCTTTACTTCATCGAGTTTAGGCTTTAAAACCTCTTTTTCTGACGATGACGTGCGAGGGTCAGAGTACTTACGGTCAGCCTCCACAAAGGTCAATCCTACATTAGGGTTTAGGCGTGCAAACTCTCGGTTACGCAGTTCGTTATAGGCAGCAACCAATTCGTTTTGGACAGCAATGTAAACCTTATAATCTGTCTCGCGGTCGTTTTTGAGTGAAATAACCGCCTTATCAGGATTGTCAGATGAACTGGTATCGCGCGCACCTTGACAAAAATTACAGGCGTCATCGCCTTTTCCGCCACCGTTGTCTAAAAAGGCAACCGCTGCAGCGCGCAATTCGCTAATCTCCATCGGTTTTTCTTCTACCAACAAGTCGTTGTTTTTATTCACAACCACTGTAAAGATGTTTTTCTGTTTAATAACAGGCGGATCAACAACGTCTTCCATAGGAGGTAACTTACGGTTAAGTCCAGAGTCGGTCTCAATTGTTGTGGTTACCAAGAAGAAAATCAATAGCAAGAAAGCAATATCAGCCATGGACCCTGCATTCACTTCTGGTGCAGATCTTTTTGCCATAACTTCTTATTTAAAAAATCGCTTTACACCCGAAAACACCATAGTTCCAACAGCAACAACTGCCAAAATGTAAAAGGTGCGTAATCCTGTTCCTACCCAACGCGAACCCGAAGCAGACAGCACTTCACCATCTTTTAGAGGCGTTTCTACGCCTTCAGAGAAGACATAGGAAATTACCACAACCACCGCAAAAGCAGCTATAGAAATAAGTGCCTTTTTAAGTTTGGCAGGGTTTGATGCCAAAGCAGCAAACGAAGAAACAAGAGTAATCAATACCACTACAGCCAAAATAAATAAGGCTAGTGTAATCATGGGCGAAACAGCCGAAAAATCGCCCGCTAAGCTGTTCATCTCAATGACATCGTCACCTTTGGAAAGTATGGTAACTTGAAAAATCAAGCCCAACACTCCCAAAATGAGTGCCACGATTGTTGTTATTTTTTGGATATTCATAATACGTAGTTTTATGAATTATTTTTGGTTTGCTACAAGAAGATCAATCAAGGTAATTGACGCATCTTCCATATCATTAACAATACTGTCAATTTTTGCAATAATGTAGTTGTAGAAAACTTGAAGGATAATCGCAACAATAAGACCGAATACTGTGGTCAAAAGGGCTACTTTAATACCCCCAGCAACAAGCGAAGGTTGCATATCTCCAGCAGCTTCAATTTTATCAAATGCCTGAATCATACCAATTACCGTACCCATGAACCCAAGCATGGGCGCAAGTGCGATAAACAATGAAATCCAAGAAACGTTTTTCTCAAGTTGGCCCATTTGAACACCACCATACGCCACAACAGCTTTTTCTGCGCTCTCAACGCCTTCTCCAGCGCGATCTAATCCTTGATAGAAAATAGAAGCAACAGGTCCTTTGGTGTTTCGACACACTTCTTTGGCAGCTTCAACACCACCGGCAGTTAAGGCTTCTTCTACAGATTCGGTAAGTTTAGCTGTGTTTGTGGTTGCAAGGTTTAAGAAGATTATACGCTCAATGGCAATGGCAAGTCCTAATATTAAACACAATAGTACAATGCCCATAAACCCGGGTCCACCTTCAATAAATCTCTTCTTGAGTTCTTGAGTAAAGCCAGCTTTTGCAGGTTGTGGTTGAGCAGCTTGGGGTGTTGCATCGGGAGTGGCAACTTCAGTTTCTTGAACATTTAGTGAATCTGATTCTTGTGCAACAGTAGTTGTTGCAGTAGCTACTAAAAATAGTGCTAAGAAAGTAAGGGAAAGAAAACGTTTCATTTAAAAGATATTTCGGTTTTTAATGATTTTAATTTTGTGAGGCTAAATATATAAAAAATACACTAACACAAACAGCAGAGAGGAAGGGATTCGAACCCTCGATACGTTTTTGACGTATACACACTTTCCAGGCGTGCGCCTTCGACCACTCGGCCACCTCTCTAATTTGTTTGCTAATATCGAAAAAAATACCCCCTAAAAAAAAGAATAAAAAAACTTAAATGCCAAATGCTGTTTTGGCGTTTTGTGTCGTAATTTTTATGATTTCCGACTCAGAAACATTGTGTATTTCAGCCAATTTTGTAGCAATCAAGGGCAAATATGATGATTCATTACGCTTCCCACGATGCGGTACAGGCGCCAAATAGGGCGCATCTGTTTCCAAAACAAGGTGCTCTAGTGGAATTTGCGCTACGGTTTCTGCCAACCCACTGTTTCTAAAAGTTACCACGCCGCCAATTCCCAATAACATATTAAGGTCAATAGCCCGTCTAGCTTGCACTAAAGTCCCTGTAAAACAATGAAAAATACCACGTAGTCTTTTATCGTTTACTCCCTCCAATACCTCAAAAATTTCATCAAAAGCCTCTCGACAGTGAATTACTATGGGTAAGTCAAACTCCAATGCCCACTCAATTTGAAGTGCAAAAGCTTCTTGTTGTTCCTTTAGATAGCTTTTATCCCAATACAAATCCATCCCGATTTCGCCCACCGCAACAAAATTGTGTGCTTGAAGCTGTTCCCGAACATGTGCCAATTCTTGCTCCACATTTGCGCCCACATGTGTGGGGTGCAATCCCATCATCAAGTGCATTTCGTTAGGGTACTGGCTTTTGAGCGCATGCATCGCAGCCGTGGTTTGGGAGTCTATGGCAGGG
This sequence comes from uncultured Flavobacteriaceae bacterium, assembly GCA_964609755.1. Taxonomy (GTDB): domain Bacteria; phylum Bacteroidota; class Bacteroidia; order Flavobacteriales; family Flavobacteriaceae; genus UBA7446. The sequence continues at coordinate 7,531 of CAZSSZ010000035.1, forward strand.
AGTACAAATTGCCCAACGCCCAGTTCTTTGGCACGCGCAATGACAGCATCGCGGTCGTTGTCAAATTCGGAAACATAAATATGTGTATGCGTATCGATCAGCATGCTACAAAAATAGGGATTGGATGTATCTTTAGCCCATGATTCGCAGCTTATCTTCGTTTTTGCGCCAAAAAGACTATGTGCGCATTCCACTAACAAAAACCCAATCGGGTCATTATATATGTACCGTAATACTTAATGGTGTTTCTGGAACATTTATTGTGGACACGGGCGCATCACACACCTGCGTAGCCCTAGAAAAAGAAGCGCATTTTGCCCTGACCTCTACCGATGCCGAGCGACAAGCCGCTTCTGCTAGTAGTGCCGACATGCACACCCGCCAAAGCAACGGCAACCATTTGCAACTAGGCACTTGGGAACAACATAAACTGGAACTTATTTTATTTGATATGACTGCCGTAAACGATGCTCTAGCGCAATTTGACGAAGCCCCCGTAGCGGGTATTTTAGGTGCCGATGTGCTCCACGCAGCAAAAGCCGTGTTGGACTATAGGCGAAGTGGGTTATATCTTAAAAAGTAACAGAGAAATATCCTTAAAAAGGGTAATCCTATTAACAAATAACTTTTTATTAACTAACTATAACCACCACCCTAAAGCTCTAGTGCCTTTTTGGCATCGCCGTCCATCAGCAAAGTGATAGGGTCTTCAAGGGCTTCTTTTACCGCAACCAAGAATCCAACACTCTCGCGTCCGTCAATAATACGATGGTCATACGAAAGTGCCACATACATCATAGGGCGAATTTCAACTTTTCCATCCACGGCAACAGGACGCTCTAAAATATTGTGCATCCCTAAAATACCCGACTGCGGCGGATTGATAATTGGGGTAGACAACATGGAGCCAAACACCCCTCCGTTTGAAATGGTAAAGGTACCCCCTGTCATTTCGTCTACGGTGATTTGTCCGTCACGCGCACGAATGGCTAGGCGCTTGATTTCGGCTTCAATTTCGCTAAAACTCAATCCTTCGGCGTTGCGCACCACAGGCACCATAAGTCCTTTTGGTCCCGATACGGCAACACTGATATCGCAGTAATCGTGTAGAATTTGTTCGTTCCCGTCAATCATAGAATTTACATCGGGGAATTCTTTGAGGGCACGTACCACAGCTTTGGTAAAAAAGCTCATAAACCCAAGCCCAACATCGTGTTTTGCTTTAAAATCTTCTTTGTATTGCGCGCGCAATGCAAAAATGGGCGACATATCTACCTCGTTAAACGTGGTTAGCATAGCGGTTTCGTTTTTGGCAGCTACCAATCGCTCGGCTACTTTACGGCGCAACAACGACATTTTCTTACGCGAAGTTGGGCGATTCCCTGCGGGTGTTCCCATAGACGGTACCGCTTTGACAGCGTCTTCTTTGGTGATGCGTCCGTCACGTCCGGTACCCGAAATAGTGGTAGTGTCTACCCCTTTTTCGGCAATAATTTTTCGCGCCGCGGGAGAAGCAGTCCCCGTAGCGTACGTTTGATTTGAGGCTGCCGGTGCAGCAACAGGCGCAGCAACATCCACTTTTGGAGCGGCGGCTTTATCGGGTTGCCCTTCGGGTTTTGCAGCAGCCGTATCAATATGACAAACCACAGCACCCACAGCAACGGCATCGCCTTCTTCGGCTTTTAGGGTAATGATTCCGCTTTCCTCGGCAGGAAGCTCCAGCGTAGCTTTATCCGAATCCACTTCGGCAATGGCTTGGTCTTTTTCAACATAATCACCATCGCTGACAAGCCATTCTGCAATTTCTACTTCTGAGATAGATTCGCCCGGCGAGGGCACTTTCATTTCTAAAATCATAACTATTCTATTGTGCGCTAGCGCATATTGTCTTTGGTTTTGTCAAATACGTATTCAATAATTTCTTGATGGCGTCGCTTGGAGCGTGTTGAGCTTCCGGCAGCAGGCGCTCCATAAAAACGTCTCGATGCCACACGGAAATCGCGTGCCTGAGGTAAATGTAGCAATAAATGCCCATAAGCCCCCATGTTTCGTGGTTCCTCTTGCGCCCAAACGACTTCTGCGTTGGCGTATTTTTCAAATACGGCTTCCAAATCTTTTTTAGGCAAAGGGAACAATTGCTCGAGGCGAACAAGTGCCACATCGTTGCGTTGTTTTTCTTCGCGGGCATCAAGTAAATCGTAATAAAATTTACCGGTACACAACACCAGTGTTTTTACCTTCTTGACGTTTACGCTAGCATCATCAATCAAGGGCATAAACTGACCGCTTGCAAATTCTTCTTTGGTGGAAATTGCCTTCGGATGACGCAACAAACTCTTGGGTGTAAACACCACAAGAGGTTTTCTGTAGGTAGATTTTAATTGACGGCGAAGCATGTGAAAAAGATTTGCCGGAGTCGTAACATCAGCAACAAACATATTGTCCTTGGCACAAAGCTGCAAGTAACGCTCCATACGTGCCGAAGAGTGTTCTGCCCCTTGCCCTTCATACCCGTGGGGCAAGAAAAGTACCAATCCGTTTTGCATTTTCCATTTGTCCTCAGCCGAAGACAAATATTGGTCAATCATAATTTGCGCTCCGTTACTAAAATCACCAAACTGTGCCTCCCAAATGGTAAGGGTGTTCGGGCTAGCCATCGCATAACCATAATCGTATCCCATTACACCATACTCGGAAAGCAACGAGTTAAAGACATTAAACTTCCCCTGTTTTTTGTCCAGCGTATTAAGTAAGACGATCTCTTCTTCGGAATCCTCAACCTTTACTACCGCATGACGGTGTGAAAAAGTACCACGCTCTACATCTTGCCCAGAAATACGCACATCATGACCTTCCAAAAGCAATGAGCCATAGGCCAACATTTCACCCATTGCCCAGTCCAATTGATTGCGCTCAAAGTACATAGCTTTTCGGTCTTCAATTAGGCGGGTGGTTTTACGAATAAATTTTTTATCGGATGGCAATTCCGTTACGGTTTGTGCCAACGCATCTAACTTTTTAAGCGGGAATGTGGTGTCAACCTCATGCAGCATATCGGGCTCTTTTGCCAATTGAAATCCATCCCATTCGTCTTGCATAAAGGGTGTGATAAC
>CAZSSZ010000036.1:0-10584 GCA_964609755.1 uncultured Flavobacteriaceae bacterium
CGCTTGTTGTTCGGCTATATTCATAGGGTAAAGGTACGGATTAACGCAACATACTTACGGCTTTTTCAACGCCACTCGCAAATCGCTCCACTTCTTCGTGAGTGTTGTAAAAGGCAAAGGAAGCGCGAACGGTTCCTGGAATCTGATAAAAGTCCATAATGGGTTGGCAACAATGATGCCCGGTGCGCACGGCTATGCCCATCTTGTCGAGTAAGGTGCCAATATCGTAAGGATGCAACCCTTCTACGTTGAACGAAATCACGGCAACTTTGTGCGAAACATTTCCGTAAATCCGCAAGCCTTCAATCTGGCTAAGCTTTGCTGTGGCGTGTTGCAACAGCTCGTTTTCATGTGCTGCAATGGCATCAAAGCCAATGGAATTCATATAATCGATGGCAGCACCAAAGCCCACACCTCCAGCAATATTAGGCGTTCCGGCTTCGAATTTGTGTGGCAAATCGGCATAGGTAGTTTTCTCAAAAGTTACTTGGTCAATCATTTCGCCACCGCCCTGATAAGGAGGCAGTTTCCGCAACCATTCCTCTTTGCCATAGAGCATACCAATGCCTGTTGGACCACAAATTTTATGCGCCGAAGTGGTATAAAAATCCACATCCAAAGCCTGTACGTCGGGTACCAAATGTGGCGTCGCTTGCGCTCCATCAATCAGCACAGCAGCCCCTACGGCGTGTGCCTTTTCAATAATGTGTTCAATGGGATTGATGATGCCCAATGCGTTCGATACGTGATTGACAAAAACCACTTTGGTCTTTTGATTTACCAAAGCATCAAAGGCTTCCATGTCAAGCGTTCCTTCTTCCGTCATCGGAATGACCTTCAATTTGGCGCCTGTGCGTTCACAAAGCATTTGCCAAGGCACAATATTCGCGTGGTGTTCAAGAGCAGAAACAATGAGTTCATCCCCTTTTTGGAGTAATGCTGCAAATCCATTTGCCACCAAATTTATGGAGTGCGTAGTCCCTGAAGTCAGAATAATTTCGTGCGCATGTGCCGCATTAAAATGCGTTTGGATTTTCTTTCGCGCAGCCTCAAATTGGTCCGTAGCTTCCTGGCTAAGTGCGTGCACACCCCTGTGGATATTGGCGTTAGTATGTTTGTAATAATCGCTGATGGCATCAATAACAGGAAGTGGGGTTTGCGAAGTAGCGGCGTTATCCAAATACACTAACGGTTGCCCGTTTACCTCGCGGTGCAGTATGGGAAAATCGGCACGAATTTGCGCTAAATCCAATGTGCTGCTATACATCAAACCCAATATTTACGCCCAACTTATTTGCAATCAGTTTATTGATGCGTTTTTTCACAGAGTCGATTTGAACACTTTGTAAGATATTGTTTGCAAACGCATAGGTGAGCAGACCACGAGCTTCCTTCTTAGGAATTCCTCGTGTTTGCAAGTAGAATAATGCGTCTTCATCAAGCTGACCAATCGTACACCCATGGCTACATTTCACATCGTCTGCAAAAATTTCCAACTGCGGTTTGGTGTTAATGCTTGCCTTATCGTCCATCAAAATGTTATTGTTTTGCTGGAAGGCGTTGGTTTTTTGTGCCTCTTTCTCAACAATGATTTTACCGTTAAAAACCCCTGTTGCTTTTTCGGCAAAAATACCCTTATAGTCTTGATGGCTTTCGCTGTTTGGGTGTGCGTGATGCACTAGCGTATGATGATCCACAAACTGTGTTCCTTCGATAAGTGTAATCCCCTTCATCGTAGAATTGATTTCCGCATCTTTATGGTAGAAATTCAGATTGTTTCGAATGAGTTTTCCGCCAAACGAAAAGGTATGCACTTTGGCATGACTGTGTTTTTGTTGCGAGATATAGGTACTGTCAATCAGCGAGGCTTCCGCATGGTCGTTTTGAATTTTGTAATAATCGACTTGTGCGTTTTGCTCGGCAAAAATTTCGGTGACTACATTAGTAAATGTGGCGTTTTCAGATAAACTTTGGTGCCGTTCTACGATTTGCACTTCAGCGTTTTTGCCTACCACAATCAGGTTTCGGGGTTGGAGTAATAACTGTGGATTTTTATCTGTTGCAAAATGAATGATTTGCACAGGCTTTTCCACCACTTTTCCTTCAGGAACATAAATGTATGCGCCTTCTTTGGTAAACGCCGTATTGAGTGCTGTTAGCGAGGCTTCTTTTTCTGCAATCTGATTAAAATATTTTTTTACTATTGGAGCGTATTTGGGTTTTGCGAGTGCTGCCGAAAGCAAACAAATATCGGCTCCTTCATGCGTGGTTTCTGACAAATAGGCATTGTAAATCCCATCTACAAAAACGATTTTATAGGTGTCTACGTCTTGAAGAATATAGGGCTTTACCTCTTCCAATTTAAGGCTAACCTCTTCTTTTGGGAATACCGAAAAATTGATTTTTGTCAGATTTCGCAAAGACGTGTATTTCCAATCCTCCTGTTTTTTGGTAGGAAACCCTTGCTGCTCAAATACCTCAATGGCTGCTGCGCGCACATCTTGTAACTTGCGCTGTGGACCGTCTTGGGCATCAAATGCCAAATACGAAGACAATAAAGTTTCTTTAAGCTCCATTATGCGCCTTGTTTTATCCAATCGTAGCCTTTTTCTTCTAGTTCTAGTGCCAATTCTTTAGTACCCGATTTTACGATTTTACCCTCGTGTAACACATGAACAAAATCGGGCACAATATAGTCGAGCAGGCGTTGGTAGTGGGTAATCACAACAATGGCGTTGTCTTTGCCCTTTAGCTTGTTTACGCCGTTGGCAACAATACGAAGCGCATCAATATCAAGACCCGAATCTGTTTCGTCCAAAATGGCGAGTTTCGGTTCTAGCATTGCCATTTGAAAAATTTCATTTCGCTTCTTCTCACCACCCGAAAAACCTTCGTTGAGTGAGCGAGATAAAAAACGCGAATCAATTTCGAGCAAGGCTGCCTTTTCCCGAATTTTCTTTAGCATTTCATTGGCAGGCATTTCCTCCAAACCTTGTGCTTTACGGGTTTGATTTATTGCTGTTTTGATAAAATTTGTTACTGTTACCCCAGGAATTTCCACCGGATATTGAAACGATAAAAAGATGCCTTTGTGGGCACGCTCATCTGCAGAGAGTTCTGCAATGTCCTCGCCATCAAAAAGGATGCTCCCCTGAGAAACATCGTATTCTTCATGTCCAGCAATCACGGTAGAAAGCGTACTTTTTCCCGAACCGTTAGGTCCCATTATGGCGTGTACTTCACCCGGTTTAACGTCAAGGTTTATCCCTTTCAGAATGGTTTTGCCTTCACAGCCGGCATGTAAATTGTCTATGCTTAGCATATTTAGTTGGGTTTGAGTATTGTGTTGTCTGTTGGATTAACCAACGAGTCTATAGATGTTATTCGAATGCGATTTTCCCAACCCTCTTCGTTGGGATCTTTTTTCTCCACTTTTCCTTTGATATAAACGGGAATCATGTCGTATTCGTCACGTTTTATTGGTGCGCACAAATCATCTAATTCATGCATTTTCTCGTCGATAATTACGCCGTAAATTTCGGTACCCGTGTTGAGCACGGCTGCATCTGCCAAGTACAAAAACTCACCGTAAAATTGCGGATTGTTATCTGTGCTCTTTTTTGATTGTGAGCAAGATGCGGCTATTGTTATCAGGGAAATAAAAAGTAGTGTTCTCATTTTGTTAGGGGGTTATCCAACAGAACCTTCAAGTGAAATCTCCAGTAATTTTTGGGCTTCCACGGCAAATTCCATCGGTAGTTTATTTAAGACTTCTTTACTAAAACCATTCACAATTAAGGCAATGGCTTTTTCGGTATCTATACCACGTTGATTACAGTAAAAAATCTGGTCTTCGCCAATTTTACTGGTTGTGGCTTCGTGTTCGATTTTAGCGGTTTTACTTTTTGCTTCGATATAGGGGAACGTATGCGCCCCACATTGGTTGCCCATTAGCAGTGAATCACACTGTGAAAAGTTTCTGGAGTTTTTGGCGTTTGCCCCAATTTTCACCAGTCCGCGGTAGCTATTTTGCGATTGCCCCGCCGAAATTCCTTTTGAGATGATGGTACTCTTAGTACGTTTCCCCAAATGAATCATTTTGGTGCCGGTATCTGCTTGCTGAAAGTTGTTCGTTAAGGCAATAGAGTAAAACTCGCCAATACTGTCGTTTCCTTTTAAAATACAAGAAGGGTATTTCCAAGTAACGGCAGATCCCGTTTCGACTTGCGTCCATGAAATCTTAGAGCGTTCGTGGCAAATTCCACGTTTTGTTACAAAATTGTACACCCCACCGTTACCCTCTTTATCGCCCGGGAACCAGTTTTGTACGGTAGAATATTTGATTTCGGCATCGTCCAGCGCAATGAGTTCCACAACTGCTGCGTGGAGTTGGTTCTCATCTCGGGCAGGCGCCGTACAGCCTTCTAAATAGCTCACATAACTGCCTTCGTCTGCTATAACTAGCGTGCGTTCAAATTGCCCTGTTCCCGCCTGATTGATGCGGAAATAGGTAGAGAGTTCCATAGGACAGCGTACGCCTTTAGGAATGTAACAAAATGACCCGTCCGAAAACACGGCAGAGTTTAGTGCAGCATAATAGTTATCGGTACGTGGAATAACAGAGCCGATATATTTTTGTACCAACTCGGGGTGTTCTTGAATAGCTTCAGAGATTGAGCAAAAAATAATCCCTTTTTCTGCGAGGGTGTCTTTAAACGTGGTGGCTACCGAAACGGAATCCATTACAATATCTACGGCTACGCCAGCAAGGCGTTTCTGTTCTTCGAGTGAGATACCCAACTTCTCAAAAGTTTGTAGCAGTTCGGGGTCCACTTCGTCTAAACTGTCGTATTTGGCTTTTGCCTTTGGCGCGGAATAGTATGTAATTTGCTGTAAATCAGGCTTTTTGTAAGAAACGTTTGCCCAGTCCGGCTCTTCCATTTGCAAAAACTTCTCATAGGCTTCTAAGCGCCACTTCAGCATCCAAGAAGGTTCGTTTTTGCGCTCAGAAATCGCACGAATAACATCCTCGTTTAACCCAACGGGGAAGGTGTCGGATTCGATATCTGTGTAAAATCCGTATTCGTACACTTTAGTTTCGAGTTCTTTTTTTAATTCTTCCTCGGTGTATGCCATAGCTGTTTATTTTTTAAAGCGAAAAACTTTCGCCACATCCACACGTTCTGTTGGCGTTGGGGTTGTTAAACACAAATCCTTTGCCGTTTAGTCCACCCGAATATTCGAGAGTTGTTCCCACAAGATACAAAAAGCTTTTTTTGTCCACAACAATGCGTACATCGTTGTCCTCAAAAACCTTGTCGTCCTCGCCTAGATTGGCGTCAAATTTGAGTTCGTAAGACAAGCCCGAACAGCCGCCGCTTTTTACGCCAACACGTACAAAGTGTGAGGCAACGTCCACGCCGTCGTCTTGCATCATTTGCACTACCTTGTCTCGCGCCTGTGAAGAAACTTTAATCATAGCTTATTTGGATTGATTCCAAAGTGCAAATATACCACAATTTACGAGGATGCCATAGGGTAGTTATAGTGATTGTAAATAGCAGTATAAGCTGAGCTTAGCTTGCCAAAACACATCACACCAAAATACGCTATTTTTGCCCCCATGATAGAAGACCAAAAACCGTCCAAAACTTCGCTCGATTCCATGGGCGAATTTGCTCTTATTGACCACATAACCAAAGGCGCCACTACGGCACTTCCATCTACGCTACACGGCATTGGAGACGATGCCGCCATACTCAAACACGAAAGCGAAACGGTGGTAAGCACCGACATGCTCATTGAGGGGGTACACTTTGATTTGGCGTACATGCCACTAAAGCATTTGGGCTATAAGGCGGTGGTGGTAAACCTGTCGGACATTTATGCCATGAACGCACAAGCCACACAAGTTCTAGTGTCTATTGCGGTGTCAAATCGCTTTACCTTAGAAGCATTAGAGGAGCTTTATGCAGGCATACATTTGGCATGCAAAACCTATGGTGTGGATTTGGTGGGTGGCGATACGACATCTTCAAAACAGGGACTGCAACTTTCGGTAACAGCATTGGGCAGTGCACCCAAAACGGGCGCAGTAAAGCGCAGCGGTGCTGCTGAAAATGAACTCTTGGTAGTTACGGGTGATTTGGGCGCAGCCTATATGGGATTACAAGTATTGGCGCGCGAAAATGAGGTCTTTAAAGCCAACCCCAACCACAAACCCGATTTAGACCCGTATACCTATTTGGTGGAGCGCCAGCTTAAACCTGAAGCCCGAAAAGACATCGTTTCTTTATTGGCGGCATTAGAGGTTACGCCTACGTCTATGATTGACATTAGCGATGGGCTTTCCTCGGAGGTGCTACACCTGTGTCAAAACAGCGATTTGGGATGCCGCATTTATGAAGATAAAATTCCCTTAGACCCACAGTTTATTGCTGTGTGCGAGGAGTTTAACATCGACAGTACGACCATTGCGCTGAGCGGCGGTGAAGACTATGAATTGCTCTTTACCTTAAAACAAGACGACTACGATAAAATAAAAGGAAACCCTAACCTTACGGTGATAGGGCATATGAGTGCCAAAGCTGATGGCGCAGCATTGGTTACCCGCGGCAACGAAGTGCTACCCCTAAAAGCCCAAGGCTGGAAGGCGTTTTAAGCATTCATCAAAATAGATTTTGTAACTTTGTGAAGTACCCTAAATACATTTGTTATGAAAGTATTGCTAGACATTAGAGATGATAAAGTGCCTTTTTTTATGGAGGTGCTTAAAAATTTCGAATTTGTAAAAGCTACATCGGTTGCTGAAGAGGATATCTCTTTGGAAGATGAAATTCAGGAAGCTGTTGAAAATTTAAAACGTGTCAGGGAAGGTAAGCTAGAAGCGCGCTCCGCAAGAGCGTTGTTGGATGAGCTTTAATATTCTAACCATACCTCCTTTTGACAGGCAATTAAAGCGATTAGTTAAAAAATTTCCTTCCCTAAAATCTGATTTTTCTGCTTTTCTTGACAGTTTGCAAACGTATCCTCAGCAAGGCACATCTATTGGAAGAAATTGCTATAAAATCAGACTTGCGATTAGGTCAAAGGGTAAGGGCAAAAGCGGTGGCGCAAGGGTCATGACAAATATTTTAGTTTCAGAAACAACCGTTTATTTGCTCGCCATTTATGACAAAGCTGATGAAGAAAACTTAACGGAAAAAAAGCTAAAAGAACTTATCGAAAAAATACCATTGGATTAAAAAACAACGCTACTTGTAATACAAGTCATTAACCCATCAACGCCTCAATTTCATCGGGGTCAATGGGGATGTTTTCCATAAGGTTTAGCGGTGCGCCGCTGGGTTGAATGACCACATCGTCCTCTAGGCGAATGCCAAAGCCCTCATCAGGGATATAAATACCAGGTTCTACGGTAAATACCATATTGGATTGCATGGGTTCGTCTAGCAATCCGTAGTCGTGGGTGTCCAAGCCCAGATGGTGCGAGGTGCCGTGCATAAAATATTTTTTATACGCCTCGGCGTTTTCGGTTACCTCCTTTTTTGTGAGGAGTTTCAAATCGATAAGCGCACTGCTCATAATTTTTCCCACTTCTACGTGATAGGCTTTCCAAATCGTACCGGGCACAAGCAGTTTTGTAGCCTCATTTTTTACCTTGAGTACCGCCTCATAAACGGCTCGTTGCCTTTTGGAAAATCTTCCTGATACGGGAATGGTTCGCGTCATGTCGGAAGAATAATTGCCGTATTCGGCACCTACGTCCAGCAGCAGCATATCGCCAGCCTTACACTGTCTGCAATTTTCAATGTAGTGTAATACGTTAGCGTTGTTTCCAGAAGCTATAATCGGGGTATAGGCAAAGCCTTTGGAGCGATTGCGCAGAAATTCATGCGCAAATTCCGCCTCAATTTCATGTTCCCAAACGCCAGGCTTTATGAATTCCAAAATGCGTCTAAATCCCTTTTCGGTGATATTACACGCATGTTGAATTTGAGCAATTTCTTCAGTTGCTTTAACCGAGCGTAAACGTTGCAATATGGGGTTGCTTCTTTCGTATTTGTGGTGTGGAAACTGTTTTTTGCACCAATCAATAAAACGGTCCTCGCGGGTTTGGGTTTCTACCTTGGCACGGTAGTGCTCGTTGGTATTGATGTAGATGTGTTCCGCATGTTTTGTCAAATCCATAAAGGTTTGCTCAAACGCGGAAGTCCATAAAACAGTTGCTATCGCTGAAACTTCGTTAGCTTCTTTTTGGGTGAGTTTGTGCCCTTCCCAAATGGCAATGTGGTCGTTGGTTTCACGCACAAAAACAATTTCACGTTGACTAGGGTCTTTGGCATCGTGGTACAAAAGAACGATAGTTTCCTCTTGATCAATACCCGTGAGGTAAAACAAATCGCGGTGCTGTGCAAAAGGGAGTGTGCTGTCGGCGCTTATCGGATAAATATCATTGGAGTTAAACACCGCAATACTGTTGGGTTTTAACTGCGCCATAAACCGCTCACGGTTTTTTGCGTACACAGATGATGGGAGGGGATTGTATTTCATGGAGCACGATGTTTTGCTGGTGTAAAGTAAAAATTTTTTTCATGATAGCATCCATTACACAAAACAAATCTTCTGGACCTATCAAAAACACCATTTTGTTTTATGTTTCGTAAACATTTTATCGTATTTGTATAACAAAAAACAACCGTTTAGTTAGACTTATACTAAATAACCCAAAACCTTTGGCGTTCAGGCGTTCAGCACCTAATTTTGTACCGAACAAAAGCCAAAACCTATGGGAATAGCCTTATCTTCAACCATCCTCAGAAAAGTTGCCATGGCACTTTCGGGTATTTTTTTGATGGTTTTTTTGCTGCAACACTTCGTAATCAATATTACATCGGTATTTAGCGCAGACATCTTTAACCAGTTTTCGCACTTTATGGGAACCAACCCTTTGGTGCAGTTTATTCTACAACCCGTACTTATTTTTGGGGTAGTCTTCCATTTTGTTATGGGATTTGTCCTTGACATACAAAACAAGCGTGCCAGAGGCACACGCTATGCGGTGTACAAAGGAAGTGCTAACGCAAGTTGGGTTTCGCGAAACATGATTATTTCCGGAGCTACCGTATTGGCATTCTTAGCCTTACATTTTTATGATTTCTGGGTACCTGAAATGAATTATAAATACATTGAAGTTCTCCCTGAAGACCCAACCCGTTACCACGAAGAATTGGTGCATAAATTTGAGGATTTGACACGTGTAGTTCTTTATGTTATTTCATTCTTTTTCTTGGCATTGCACTTGTCGCACGGTTTTGCCTCGGCGTTTCAGTCCATGGGGTTCAATAACAAATACACTCCTGCAGTAAAATCGTTTGGAAAATTATATGCCATTGGCATTCCTGCAGGATATGCATTCATCGCTTTATTTCACTTTTTAAATCACTAATATGGCAACATTAGACGCTAAAATTCCCGAAGGTCCAATAGCCGAAAAGTGGACAACTCACAAAAACAACATCAGCTTAGTTAGCCCTGCCAACAAACGTCTGATTGACGTTATTGGAGTGGGGACTGGTCTTGCTGGCGGTTCTGCTGCGGCAACCCTTGCCGAACTAGGCTATAACGTGAAGGCGTTTTGCTTTCAAGATTCACCAAGGCGCGCTCACTCTATTGCTGCGCAAGGAGGAATTAACGCCGCCAAAAACTATCAAGGAGATGGCGATTCTACCTATCGCCTGTTCTATGACACCGTTAAAGGAGGCGATTACCGTTCTCGTGAAGCCAACGTATACCGTTTGGCTGAGGTATCTACCAATATTATTGACCAATGTGTTGCACAAGGCGTTCCCTTTGCACGTGATTACGGCGGACTTCTAGACAATCGCTCTTTTGGTGGTGTATTGGTTTCTCGAACCTTCTATGCCAAAGGACAAACCGGACAGCAGCTGTTGCTTGGAGCCTATTCGGCGATGAACCGTCAAATTAGTCGAGGGAAAATTAAAATGTACAACCGTCACGAAATGCTTGACTTGGTAAAAGTTGATGGTAAAGCAAGGGGTATCATTACCCGAAATTTGATCACCGGCGAAATTGAACGCCATGCGGCACATGCCGTTGTAATCGCATCGGGGGGATATGGCAATTTATTCTACCTATCTACCAATGCCATGGGGAGCAATGTAACCGCTGCTTGGAAAATCCATAAGCAAGGGGCGTATTTTGCCAATCCGTGTTTTACGCAAATTCACCCAACCTGTATTCCTGTTTCTGGCGATCATCAGTCCAAATTGACCCTGATGTCCGAGTCGCTTAGAAATGATGGGCGTATTTGGGTGCCTAAAAAGAAAGCAGATGCCGAAGCCATTCGTGAGGGTAGACTCAAACCTACCGATTTAGCAGAGGAAGACCGTGACTATTACTTGGAGCGTCGTTATCCTGCTTTTGGAAACTTGGTGCCCCGAGATGTGGCATCGCGCGCAGCCAAAGAGCGCTGCGATGAGGGCTATGGCGTAAACAAAACCGGTGAAGCCGTTTTCTTAGATTTTGCAGATGCCATTGTTCGTTACGGAAAAGAAAAAGCAC
>CAZSSZ010000037.1:0-10547 GCA_964609755.1 uncultured Flavobacteriaceae bacterium
TCATCGTTGGGGTTGATGACAAACTGCACTCCGACGTTGTCAAAAACACTGTTGTTATCCTTAAAATTAATTTTTGAGGTAGTGTCGGGAACATGACTAATACACACTAGAATTTTCATGGGATTCGATTTAAATACAAAGGTATAAAAAAAATAAAAAGTGTTATGCATGCATAATACTTTCAAGTCTTTTGCTTTTGGGTATTTTATTGTTACTTTTGCGCCACTTAAACCAGCTATGAGAACCATACAATTTAGAGAAGCAATATGTGAGGCGATGTCTGAAGAGATGCGCCACGATGAAAGCATTTACTTGATGGGTGAGGAAGTTGCCGAATACAACGGTGCATACAAGGCTTCAAAGGGGATGCTAGATGAATTTGGTGAAAAGCGTGTTATTGACACTCCTATTTCTGAGCTTGGTTTTGCAGGTATAGGCGTGGGTTCAACCATGACAGGTAACCGTCCCATTATCGAATTTATGACCTTTAATTTTGCGCTTGTTGGGATAGATCAAATCATTAATAACGCTGCAAAAATCCGACAAATGTCGGGAGGTCAGTTTCCGTGCCCTATTGTTTTTCGTGGTCCTACAGCTTCTGCAGGACAGCTTGCTGCCACACACTCTCAAGCGTTTGAAAGCTGGTATGCGAATTGTCCAGGACTTAAAGTTATCGTGCCCTCCAATCCGTATGATGCCAAGGGACTATTAAAAGCCGCTATTCGCGACGATGACCCTGTTATTTTTATGGAGTCTGAGCAAATGTATGGCGACAAAGGCGAAGTGCCCGAAGGCGAGTATGTGCTCCCTATTGGTGTTGCCGATGTAAAGCAGCAAGGTACCGACGTAACTGTGGTATCTTTTGGAAAAATTTTCAAAGAGGCACAGAAAGCAGCAGATGCTTTGGCTAAAGAAAACATCTCCTGTGAACTTATTGATCTTAGAACAATCCGACCATTAGATATCAATACCATTATTGAATCTGTGAAAAAAACCAACCGATTGGTGATTTTGGAAGAAGCATGGCCCTTTGGAAATGTTTCTACAGAAATAACCTATCAGGTACAAAACCAAATTTTTGATTATTTAGATGCACCCATTCAAAAAATTAATACTGCCGATACACCTGCGCCGTATTCTCCGGTGCTACTTGCTGAGTGGTTACCAAACCACGAAGACGTTATTCGTGCTGTAAAAAAAGTACTTAACTAATACACCCCTACAATTATGAATTCTTTTATTTTCTATCTCCCTATTTTGCTAGCTGTTTTTGGCCTGATTGTAATGCTTGTAAAGGCGTTTTGGGTTCGTAAACAATCGGCTGGTGAAACCAAAATGCAGGAAATTTCTACCGCCATCAAAGAGGGTGCTCTTGCCTTCTTAAATGCTGAGTATCGTTTGTTACTGTTTTTTGTTATTGTTGCCTCAGCCGCGTTGTATTACATATCAACGTTAGTGGCGTCAACACACTGGATGATAGTACCCGCATTTATCTTAGGGGCTGTTTTTAGTGGCTTTGCAGGAAACATTGGAATGCGTATTGCAACAGATGCGAATGCTCGAACTGCAGAAGCTGCCAAAACGAGCTTGCCTAACGCATTAAAAGTTTCTTTTGGTGGAGGTACCGTTATGGGGCTTGGTGTTGCGGGTCTTGCGGTACTTGGATTGAGCTTATTGTTTTTGTTTTTTGTAGACAAATTTATGGGTGGCGAAGGTGACTTTTACACCCAAATGACCCTAGTACTTGAGACCCTTGCGGGCTTTTCTTTAGGGGCTGAATCTATTGCGCTTTTTGCGCGTGTGGGTGGTGGTATTTACACCAAAGCTGCTGATGTGGGTGCCGACTTGGTAGGAAAGGTAGAGGCAGGAATTCCCGAGGATGACCCTCGAAATCCTGCAACAATTGCCGATAATGTAGGGGATAATGTAGGTGATGTTGCCGGTATGGGTGCCGACTTGTTTGGCTCTTATGTGGCTACGGTACTTGCTGCAATGGTACTTGGAAACTACGTCATCAAAGATATGTTTGACATGGGTACTGAGCTGACAAGTTTTAATGGAATGGGACCTATTTTATTACCGCTTGTTATTGCAGGAGTAGGTGTTGTTGCCTCAGTTATTGGAACTCTTTTTGTGCGTATTAAAGACAATAATGCCAAAGAATCACAAGTGCAAAAGGCACTTGACACCGGGAATTGGGTGGCTATTATACTCACCCTTGCTGCCAGTTGGTATTTTATTGATTGGATGCTTCCCGAATCACTCAACATGAATTTCTTTGGAGAAGGTATTGTTGCTGTTCCCTCTGTGAATGTTTTTTGGGCAGCATGTATTGGACTTGCCGTAGGGGCACTTATTTCTATGGTTACCGCATACTACACATCCCTTGGTAAAAAACCAGTACTTGATATTGTAAAAAATAGCTCAACAGGTGCTGCAACCAATATTATCGCTGGATTGGCAGTGGGAATGAAATCAACTTTTTTATCCGTAATTCTTTTTGCTGCTGCCATTTATGGTTCTTATGCGCTAGCTGGATTTTACGGCGTTGCCTTGGCTGCCTCTGCCATGATGGCAACTACTGCCATGCAGCTTGCTATAGATGCTTTTGGACCCATAGCAGATAATGCAGGGGGTGTAGCCGAAATGAGCGAGCTTGACCCCGAAGTGCGTGAGCGTACCGATATTTTAGACTCTGTTGGTAACACTACCGCTGCCGTTGGTAAAGGTTTTGCTATTGCTTCAGCAGCACTTACGGCACTCGCGTTGTTTGCTGCTTACGTTACGTTTACAGGAATTGATGGAATTAATATTTTTAAAGCAGATGTGCTTGCCATGCTCTTTGTTGGTGGAATGATTCCGGTTGTATTTTCTGCTTTGGCGATGCAATCTGTGGGTAAGGCAGCCATGGAAATGGTGTATGAGGTACGCCGACAGTTTAAAGAAATTCCAGGTATTATGGAAGGCAAAGGAAAACCTGAGTATGCCAAGTGTGTGGATATTTCTACCAAAGCCGCACTCAAAGAAATGCTTATTCCGGGGCTTATTACCATTATTACACCTATAATTATTGGACTATTGTTTGGCGCAGAACCCCTGGGTGGATACATGGCAGGTGTATGTGTTTCGGGCGTAATGTGGGCAATTTTCCAAAACAATGCCGGTGGAGCATGGGACAATGCCAAAAAGTCTTTTGAGTCAGGGATTGAAATCGATGGCAAATTGGAGAAAAAGGGTGGAGAGGCACACAAAGCCGCTGTTACCGGAGATACCGTTGGAGATCCGTTTAAAGACACTTCAGGACCCTCAATGAATATTTTGATTAAACTCACCTGTTTGATAGGCCTTGTGTTGGCGCCTCTATTGGGTGATTCGCATAGCCCTGAAGAACTACTTCAAGTAGACGTTCGTATGGAACGTACAGACGAGGGTCTTGCTAAAGCTACCATGACAGTGGTAACTTCCAAAGATGGTCAGGAACGTGAAGAAATAAAAGTTTTTGAAGGTAGCGAAGCAGAAGTTTTTGCTGCATTAGAAAAAGCTGAAAAAGCGCTCTAGTCAGAAAATAGACCGCCGAGTTCAGCATCAATTTTTTCAATCACAGTACCAAGATCTTCTTTGTTGTCAACAAAGTTTAGCTCATCAACATCAATGATAAGTAGTTTTCCTTTGTCATAATTGTGGACCCATGCTTCGTAACGTTCGTTGAGTCGGCTTAGGTATTCAATGCTAATTGAGTTTTCGTATTCACGCCCGCGCTTGTGAATTTGTGCCACTAAGTTGGGAATAGAGCTACGTAAGTAAATCATCAAATCGGGTCCTTTTACCATAGACTCCATCAGCTCAAAAACATCGGCGTAGTTACTGAAATCGCGGTGGGTCATCAATCCCATGGCGTGGAGGTTGGGTGCAAATATGTATGCATCCTCATAAATAGAACGGTCTTGCACCACTTTATTCCCGTTTTTTTGAATGTCGAGCAGTTGCCGAAATCTGCTGTTTAAGAAATAAATTTGGAGGTTAAATGACCAACGCTCCATTTCGGCATAAAAATCGTCTAAATACGGATTCTTAACCACGTCTTCATACAATGCTTCCCACCCGTAGTGCTTGTGTAGCAACTCGGTTAGCGATGTTTTTCCTGCTCCAATGTTTCCTGCTATGGCAATATGCATACTCAAATATTGAGGCTTAAATATAGGGTATCTTTGTTTAAAAAGCTCCAGAGCATCAAACTAATTTGATTTCAATGGGTCTAATAATAATTAAGCATACTAAATGCTACATTTGTTAAAAATCAAAAAAATATGCGTCAATTAATTGTTACTATACTTACAATAGTTTCTTTTTCTGGGTCGGCTCAACTGACCAAAGCAACCTACAGTCTTAAGGTCAGCAGGGACCTTGACTTTGGTGCAAATCCCAACATGCCTAAAGAGGTAGCAGAACGCATAAAAAAACGCTTGTCTGAGCCCCAAACATTCTTTTTGTATTTCGATAAAAATCAATCTATCTACAAAAAAGAGGAAAAATTGGATGCACCCCAACAAGGAAACAGGGGTATGCGAATGATGCGTTTTGGTACTGGTGGGGATGAGGTTACCCACTCAAACTTAGCATCACGTAAGCAAATTAGCCAGCAAGAGCTGTTTGGTAAATTGTTTTTGGTTGACAAATCTCCCAAAATACCAGAATGGAATGTAACCGGAGAAACCAAACAAATTGGAAGATATACCGCTTATGAGGCAACCTATACGCACAAACAAAAACCCACACAATTTAGAATGTCTTTTGGAAGACGTAATAATCCGCCTGCTGAAGAAGAACCAGAGGAAGTTGACGTTACTGTTTCGGTGTGGTTTACGCCCGATATTCCTATTCCAGCGGGTCCAGAACAATATTTTGGACTGCCCGGATTAGTTCTTATGGTACAAGACGGCAATAAGGTCTTGGTGTGTACAGAGGTTCAGATGAATGTATCAGAAAAAGTAAACTTAGATCCTCCAAAAAAAGGACAAAAAGTTACAGGTAAGGAGTTTACTGAAATTCGCGAAGAAAAAGCCAAAGAAATGCGCGATCGCTTTCAAAACAACAGTAACAGGAGCGGCCAAAATCAAATTTTTATTAGACGCTAAATCATGAAGTATAATGCAATATTATATTTTTCAGCACTATTGCTGAACACCGCAGCCTTTACTCAAAATGTCCGTTTTGAGGGTGTGATTTTGGATAGTTTAGGTGTTGCCATATCTACTGCCAATATTGTAGCAAAAAATCAAGAGACCAACCGTATGGACAGTTTTGCTATTTCAGATTTGGATGGCAAATTTTCAATTGGAATCAAGAAAGATGTTCCCTACATCATAAAAGTCTCTTATTTGGGTTTTAAGCCTGTTGAGTTGGAACGTAAATCTATTGAAGACATTAACGAGGTTATTGTGTTGTACGAACAAGCCGAACAGCTGGAGGGTGTTGAAGTTACTTACGAAATGCCGGTTTCTATCCAAGGGGATACTATTGTCTATAATGCCGATTCGTTTAACACTGGAACAGAGCGAAAACTTCGCGATGTGTTGGAAAACCTTCCGGGCATTGAAATTAACGATGACGGACAGATTGAAGTAGAAGGAAGGCAAGTGCAAAAAGTAATGGTTGAGGGGAAAGATTTTTTTGATGGCGATTCAAAAATTGCCACAGAAAATATTCCAGCCAACGCCATAGATAAAGTCCAAGTACTTAAAAATTTTAATGAAATTTCTCAGTTGAGTGGTGTTACCAATAATGATGACAGCATGGCCATTAATATCAAACTCAAAAAGGGAAAAGATAAATTTTGGTTTGGTGAACTTGGTGCAGGAGGTGGTGAAAAAGATCGCTTTGTCCTAAATCCAAAAGTCTTCTACTACAGCCCCAAAACCAGTGTAAATTTTTTAATGAACAGCAATAATGTAGGGGAAAATCCCTTCACAAGACGCGATTATTTCAGATTTACAGGAGGGTTTAGAAACCAAAGTAACCGTAGCGGATCTTCTATCCAAATCCAAACCGACGATGTGGGGTTGACCAACCTACAAAACAACAATGCTGCCTCTATTGAAAATGATTTTGCAGCATCTAACTTTTCATACTCCCCAAAAAAGGGACTTGACTTTTCAGGTTTTGCCATCGTTTCTCAAAATAACACCAAAATCCAATCGATACGGCAGCGTACCTTTACCTCAACAGGAGTTACAGAAACTACCGACAACGATTTTGATCAAGACAATAGCTTGCAGCTCTATAAGTTTAGCACGCTGTACAATGCGAACCCTAATGTTCAAGTAGAGTATGATGTTTTTTATCGAACGGCGAGTGAAAATGAGTATAGCGATATAACTTCTAATGCCGCTAGGCAAGAGGATATTAGCTCGTACCGAACCCAAACCCCAAGGCAGCTAAATCAGAATTTAAACGCGTATTTTACCCTCAGTGAAAAACACATTTTTGCGCTAGAGGTGCAACATGCATGGCAGGAAGAAAATCCCCTTTTTGAGCTCCAAAAAGAACGCAATTTTTTCCAAAATATACTTCGCCTTCCCACACAAACCGGTGGGTATAGCTTACAGCAAAACCGTTTTACCAAAACGCATAAGCTAGACGGACGATTGGAATATTACTATATGGTGAGCAATACTGCCAGTGCAAATTTGACAGTAGGTACCACTCAGGTTAGACAAGATTTTGATTCAAGTATTAGTAGTATTGTTGGTGAACAATCTAATGTATTGAATGACACAAATCTCATAAATGATGTCCGTTACGAATTTTCAGATATATATACGGCACTCAGATATCGAGTAAAAACTGGAAAAATCACCTTTAATCCAGGACTGACGCTGCATACTTACGATATTAGCACCCTACAGGGCACTGACTTGAATACCAGTGAAACGAGACTGCTTCCAGATGTTTGGGTTAGTTACCAACTTCGCAAATCAGAAACACTGCGTTTTACCTACAATGCGCAATTACAATACTCTGATGTGAGTAGACTTGGCGATGCTTATATCTTAAATAATTACAACAGGATGTTTTTGGGGAACAGTCAGTTAGGCCCGGCCTATTTTAACAACTTTTCGCTCAATTATTTCAACTTCAACATGTTCAATTTCACAAATATTTTTGTGCGATTAAACTACAGAAAACAGTTTGATAATTTTAAAACAGTCAACACGTTAGATGGCATCAACAGAGAGTCCTCGCCTTTTAATTCACCCAAAGCCGAGGAAAGCATCAGTCTCAACGGAAGACTTCAAAAAAGCTTCAACAAGCTTAAAGGGAACCTTTCTCTTAGGGCAAATAAGAATTTATCCTACAACATTGTCAATGATGCCCTGCGAAGATTTGATTATTTCACACAGTTTGGAAGTGCTAGTTTGGCAACAAACTTTAAAGCTGCGCCAAACATAGAGCTAGGCTACAGTTACAATATCAATCGTTCCAAAGACGAAAATAGGGTGTTGCATTACATTACTGAAAGACCTTTTGTGGGTGTGGATGCTGCCTTTCTTAAGGGGTTTATTTTCGTAGCCGAGTATAGCCTATTCGACTATCGCTTAGGGAGCACCTCGCTAAATAGGTATGATGATATGAGTATGTCTTTAGTATTTAACAAAAAAGATAGCCCTTGGGAGTTTGCCATTCAGGCAAATAACGTTTTGGGCAATACAAGCATCAATAGAGATAGTTTTTCAAGTATCACCCAAACCACCACTTTATACATGATACAGCCTAGATTTGTCTACTTTACACTCAAGTATTTTTTATAGTATATTTGTTGATATAATCTTATTTCTAACTACTATGAAACGTATTTTATTACTTTTTGCTTTTTTAACGACTACTTTTTCATCGGCTCAATTTTTTGATGATTTAAAGAAAGTCCTTGACGCAACTGCTGCTGATGCGCAACTTATGGCGAACGCATATATTTCTCCTGTGGGACAGTCACTTACCCAAGGGTTAAATACAGGCTGGGCATCCTCTGCAAAAACACACAAAAAATTAGGTTTTGATATTACCATTGGTATGGCGCTTCCTAGTGTTTCCGATGCTGCAAAAACATTTAATACCGCTGATTTGGGTCTTAAACAACTTACTCCAAGTGCCCCCACAGCAAGTACTGCTTTTGGACCTAAAAACACCGCTACTTTTACTGAAAAACTTTCTGGAGCGACAATTAATCTCCCTGGTTTTGAAGAAGATTTAATAATGAATGCTATGCCTGTGCCCTACATCCAGGCGGGGGTAGGACTTTTCTTTGATACCGATTTAATTGTCCGGTATGTGCCTAAAGTAAAAGTTAAAGGGCTTGAAGTTGATGTTTTTGGTGTTGGAATAAAGCATAACCTTATGCAATATTTCGGTATAATTGACAAATTACCCCTAAATGTGTCCGCTTTGGCATCTTTTACGAAACTTAATGGTGGGTATGAGTTAAATGCCGCCTCTAATCAAAAAGTATCTTTGGGAGTTGATACGTTTATGGTACAAGCATTAGCTTCACTTGATTTTCCAATAATAAGCGTTGTGGGTGGTTTTGGTTACGGTAAAGGCGATGCCAACATACAACTCCTAGGTGATTATTCTGCTGAATTCCCGGGTACACCTAAAGACCCTCTAAAAACTGAAAGCAGTTCCACAGGCACCCACGCTATGCTAGGGGTTAGGGCAAACCTACTGTTCTTAAAAATATTTGCCAACTACACCCTTCAAGAGTTTAATACCCTAAATGCGGGTGTTTCTTTTAGTTTCCGCTAAGAAAGTATTGTATTTTTTTGAGTAGGTTGTATATTTGCACCATCAGAGGAAGGATTTGACTGATTGCAACCTCTCAAAAAAACTGCTAAAACAGCTTGCTTTTGATGAGTACAATCGGTCTCAATTCTTCTAAAAAGCAAGTATATGTCATATTTTTTCACATCAGAATCTGTAGGGGAAGGTCACCCAGATAAAGTTGCAGACCAAATTAGCGATGCGCTACTAGACCATTTTATTGCCTTTGATCCAAGCAGTAAAGTTGCTTGTGAAACCTTAGTTACCACTGGGCAAGCCATTGTGGCAGGGGAAGTCAAAAGTAAAACCTACTTAGACTTACAATCCATTGCACGTGATACCATAAACCGCATTGGGTATACCGAAGACGCCTATCAATTTTCAGGTAACTCCTGTGGGGTGATTTCGCTCATCCACGAACAATCTGCCGATATCAATCAAGGGGTAGAGCGAGCAGAAGATACGCTACAAGGTGCTGGAGATCAAGGTATTATGTTTGGGTATGCCAATAACGAGACCGAAAACTACATGCCGTTGGCATTGGATATTGCTCACAATATCATGCGTACCTTATCTGAGTTTAGACGCGAGAAATCGCAAGTACCATACTTAAGACCCGATGCTAAGTCGCAGGTAACCTTAGAGTACTCCGACGACCACAAACCCCTTCGTGTAGATACTGTTGTAATCTCTACCCAACACGATGCCTTTGACGAAGATGAGGCTATGTTAGCCAAAATCCGTAAAGATTTGATTGAGGTTGTTATGCCGAAAGTAATTTCGAGTTATCCAGATGCTATTCAAGCCTTATTTGGGGCAGATATTACCTATCACATCAACCCAACGGGCAAATTTGTAATTGGAGGTCCTCATGGCGATACCGGACTTACTGGGCGTAAAATTATCGTTGACACTTATGGTGGAAAAGGGGCTCACGGCGGAGGTGCCTTCAGCGGAAAAGACCCTTCAAAAGTAGATAGAAGTGCTGCCTATGCCGCGCGTCATATTGCCAAAAACTTAGTTGCCGCAGGCGTTTGCGACGAGGCGTTGGTGCAGTTGAGTTACGCCATTGGTGTAGCCGCACCCACATCTATTTTTATCAATACTTATGGAACATCAAAAACAGCGCAAAGCGATGCCGAAATTGCAGAAAGCATTGCAAAGCTTGTTGATTTGACACCCTATGGCATTGAAAAACGATTGAAGCTCCGAAATCCCATTTATTTTGAAACCGCTGCCTATGGGCATATGGGTAGACAACCCGAAACGGTAAAAAAGACTTTCGAGTCTCCTTACAATGGGCGCATTGACTGTGAAGTGGAACTATTCACTTGGGAGAAACTCGACTTAGTACACACATTTAAAAATCAATTTCCAATAGCATAATTATGAGTAATTCTAAATTTTCAACGAACGCCCTTCATGTAGGGCATGATGTAACACAAACGCAAGGAACACGCGCGGTACCATTGTACCAATCTACTTCTTACGTGTTTAAAAATGCTGAGCATGCAGCTAACTTGTTTGCCCTTGCAGAGCCTGGCTATATCTATACACGCTTAAACAACCCAACAACAGATGTGTTGGAACAGCGATTGGCAGCCCTTGAAGGCGGTATTGCAGCAGTAGCTACCTGTTCGGGTACAGCAGCTGCATCCACAGGAATTTTAACTTTCCTAAAAGCTGGGGATCATATTGTAGCTTCAAACAGTCTTTATGGTGGCACCTTCAAC
>CAZSSZ010000038.1:0-10472 GCA_964609755.1 uncultured Flavobacteriaceae bacterium
CATCCTGCAAGAGATATGCAGGATACTTTTTTCGTACAAACAGACCCGGATGTTGTGTTGCGCACACACACCTCATCGGTGCAAGTACGCCACATGGAAAGCAACCAACCGCCCATTCGAATTTTATCGCCGGGGCGTGTGTTTAGAAACGAAGCCATTTCTGCGCGCTCGCATTGTGTTTTTCATCAAATAGAGGGACTTTATATCGACAAAAATGTATCGTTTGCTGACCTGAAACAAACGCTGCTGTATTTTACCAAAGCCATTTTTGGCACAGCAGAAATTCGTTTGCGACCCTCTTATTTTCCGTTTACGGAGCCTAGTGCCGAGGTAGATATTTATTGGGGATTAGAAACCGAAGCGGATTATCGCATTACCAAAGGAACCGGATGGTTGGAGATTATGGGATGCGGTATGGTAGATCCAAACGTGTTGCGCAACTGCGGTATAGACGCTGAGGAATATTCTGGATTTGCATTTGGAATGGGTCTAGAGCGCATGGCAATGCTACTCTATCAAATCGAAGATATTCGGATGTTTTATGAAAACGATGTACGTTTCTTAAAACAATTTACCTCCGTTAGTTAAGCTCTTTACTCAAGGCTTCCATTTTTCGTTTAGCAGCCGCTTTTTCGTAGAGTACTTGATATACACATTTTAAAATAGGGAATTTTTTTCCTGAATCACTCACAAGGTCATAGGCAGTTTTGGTGCCATGATACCCCTCAGCAATCATGGTCATTTCCATAAGGGCTGATTTTACTGTGTAGCCTTTGCCAATCATATTTCCCAACATGCGATTGCGACTAAAAACAGAATACGCTGTTACCAACAAGTCGCCCAAATATGCGGACTTGTTAATGTTCCTTTTTCTCTTGTTTACGTGTTTTGTAAACCGTTTCATTTCGCGCATGGCACTACTAATAAGTACGCTAATAAAATTATCGCCATAGCCCAATCCGTGTGCCATGCCAACGGCAATGGCATATACGTTTTTTAGTGTGGCTGCATATTCAGTACCTACCACATCATCGGAAATGGCAGTGCGAATATAGGCGCAATCTAATTTGGCTTTCATTTCTTTTGCCAAATCCATATTTACGCTGGCTACTGTGAGATATGAAAGGCGTTCAAGCGCAACCTCCTCGGCATGGCAGGGCCCTGTTATCACTCCCAAATGTGCTTCTGGCACATTAAATTTTGCAGTCAAATACGCTCCCACTAACATTTTTTGCTCTGGGACAATCCCTTTAACCGCTGAAAAAACAATTTTGTTTTCCAAAGATTCGGTCAGCGATGCTAATACGCTATCCAAATAAAAAGAGGGAATAGCAACGATGAGTACATCGTATTCAGAAACTACCTCATCTAGATTTGTATAAATATCTAATTGTTGTGTGTTAAACGCAACACCACTCAAGTAGTTTGGATTGTGCCCCTCTTTAAGTAAGTGCTCGTAGATGGCTTCATTGTGCATATACCAGCCCACAATGGCATTGTTTTCACACAATATTTTTACCAAAGCGGTTGCCCAACTACCACTCCCAAGCACGGCAATCTTTGAAAAATCAGCCATTGTTAGATTTGTTTTTTTAGAAAATACTTTAACATATGTTTCACAACTAGGTGCACAAAGGCGCCTTACCTTGCAGGTGTAAACGTGAAGCAAAAAATTGCTTATTAGTTTTTCATAGTTTAATATGGTTGGTTATAAGAAAGCGCCTTTTTTAGGGTGCTTTCTTTCTTTAGGGCCATTGTGCCCAAGGAATTCGGCTGAGCAATAAAAGGGTACCTAATCCATAAAAAACGGCAATTCTAAAAAACTTTTTGCGGTCGTTGGCTGCTTTTTTATGCAGTGACCATCCCATAGTAATTAGCACTATCGCTAAGATGTTTGTGGTGGGGTGCTCTACCAAATACAGGCGAAGCGTGGCATCTTTCATCACAGCGCCCATACCGTTTTCCCATGCCGAAAAGTAGGGTGATACAAAGTATACCACAAGACCCAACAGCAGTTGAATGTGCGAAAAAATAAGTCCAAAAAGCGAAAGGCGAAGATCGCGGTTACCAAAATTGCGATTGCCTCCCACGCCCCAAAATGCGTTTAAAACCGCCAACACTAAGGTAATAAGTACCACATAAGCGAGGCGTGAATGTAAAGAAATGATAACGTCCATAATTATTGTTTCCAACAAAAATACAGAATTCGTGGCGGTTAGCAACGCTAGGATACATAAACGATTTCGCTTTCCTTCAGCTGTGGTTGAACGGTGAGTTTTAAAAACACTCGTGCTAGGGTAACCACATCTTTTTCGCAGTACCGCACAATGCGCGCTAGGTCATTTTCTTCATAATACACCCGTGCCACGTCGGAGCCGTCCATGTCGTCTTTGGGCGAAGGGATGTCAAAAAAATGCGCCAAAAGCTTGAGCGAGGTGTAATGCTTAAAATCTCCAAATTTCCAAAGCTCCAAAGTGTCCAGATGCGGCACTTCCCACGGCTTTTTTCCCATGAGTTGCAACACATAGGGCAATTCCAATTGATGCTTTAGCATACGCCGTGCGGTATAGGGAAAGTCAAACTCCTTGCCGTTATGCGCACAAAGTCGGTGTTGGGGTGTTGAAAAATGCGTGTTTAAAAGTTCTCGAAACGCTGTAAGAAGTTCCGCTTCTTCCCCCGAAAAGCTACGTACTCTAAATTGCCTACCATCGGGTGTGGTGGTAACAAACCCAACGGAAATACACACAATTTTGCCAAACTCTGCCCAAATCCCCGCACGAGGATAATAATCTTCAGCACTAAGGTCCTCTTCTTTCCGCTTATAGGCGGTTTTGGCAGCATACAGTTCTTGGGTTTCCGCATCTAATTGATTAAAATCAATAGCTTCAGGAACCGTTTCAATATCTAAAAACAAGATGTTTTCAAGGGCGTAGGTCGTTGTTTTCATAATGCAGCATGGCAAAGGCTTCTTCCATAAACCCCAAATAATCGGCAGAATGTCTCACGCCTGGCAAGTCGGGGAGTTGTCGGTGACCCAAACGCACCACAATAACATCGTCTTCGGGGAATACGATTACATATTGCCCGTTGTGACCGCGCATACTGTAGTAGCGTTTGCCTATATGGGTGCCCAACCACCATCCGTAGCCGTAGTCTTCGCCGTTTTCAAATTGGGGAGTAATGGATTTTTCTACATAGTTGGGGTCAATAAGTTGTTCGCCGTTCCAAACACCTCCGTTTTTAAACAAGGCAGCAAAACGTGCATAGTCTCTGGCATTTGAATTAAAACAACAATACGATTTTTCTACCCCTTTTTCGGCAGAGTCCAAACGCCAATTTGCATCGGCCTGTGCACCTAATGGATTCCAAAAATAACGCCTTACCAAATCTGAAATGGTTTCGCCTGTGGCAGCCGTAAGTACCAAAGACAGCAACTGCGTACTACCGCTTTGGTAAATGAACTTTTTCCCAGGCTCATCTACAATCGGAATGGTTTGCATTACTGCTGTAATATCATCTGTAATATAGGTGCGCGGGGTAATGGTGAGTAAGTTGTCGTAATTCTCATTCCACTCCAAACCCGAAGACATGGTGGCTAAGTTCCCAACGGTCATCGTATCGGCATAAGGACCTGTAAGCCAAGGCAGAAAATCTTTGGCTTTTTGGTCAAAGCTTTCCACATGCCCTTCTTCAATAGCTTTTGCTAACGCGGCAGCCACAATGGTTTTCACCATCGAAAAGGAGTTTGTTTTGCTGCTTTTGCCAAAGCCATCAAAATACTGCTCGTGCCAAATAGAATCGTTTTTTATAATCATAAAAGCAACAGTTCCATGTTCTTGGTGCAACGCATTTAAGGCTTCTGTGGCAGGGACGGTATTGTAATTTTTGTGTACTGCCCACGGTTGAGGGCTCTCGCTTTTTGGGATTTCTCGTACATCAAAATGGATGTAATCTTCCAAGCCGGCAGTAGTTCTCCCGATTTCGACAACCTTTAACCCCAACTCAAACAAGTACCCGTAACCCGAAACATAAAGCCCGGCAACAAATAAGGCAAGTAGGATAAAAACCCCTTTTAGAAAGGAAACGACCTTTTTCATGGTATAATTTCCAAGCAAATTACGAATAATTTAATTACCGCAGCAGTTGAATAGCACGCTCGGCATGATAGCTTACAATAATAGACGCGCCGGCACGCTTAAACGCTAAAAGCTGCTCCATCATAACGGCATCGTGGTCTAGCCAGCCTTTTTCGGCAACGGCTTTAAGCATGGCGTATTCCCCACTAACCTGATACACTGCAATGGGGATGTGTATTTGATTTGCCAAATCACGGACAATATCCAAGTAGGGCATACCAGGTTTTACCATCACAATATCGGCACCTTCTTCAATATCCCTAAGGGTTTCTACTACCGCCTCTTTGCGGTTTGCCACATCCATTTGATAGGTTTTTTTGTCGCCAAATCCGGGTGCAGAGTCTAAGGCATCACGGAACGGTCCATAGTGCGCTGAGGCATATTTGGCGCTGTAACTCATAATGGCGGTATTGACATAACCCGCATTTTCAAGGGCTTCTCGAATGGCAAAAATACGCCCGTCCATCATATCGCTAGGCGCAACAATATCGGCACCGCTTTGGGCGTGGCTTACCGCCATTTTTGCCAAAAGGGCTACGGTAGCATCATTTACAATTTGCCCATGTTCTACAATGCCATCATGCCCATAACTTGAATAGGGATCAAGGGCAACGTCGGTGCACACCACCAACTCGGGCACAGCAGCTTTTAGCGCACGAATACTGCGCTGCATCAGTCCGTTTGGGTTTAGCGCAGCCGCACCCGTGTTGTCTTTTTCAGCATCGGAAACTTTCACAAAAAGCAATACCCCACGCACACCCAAATCGTAAAGGCGTTTGACTTCCGCAACCGCCAGGTCTAAACTAAACCGAAAATAGTCCGGCATCGAGGGTATTTCAGTTTTCGTTTCAGCACCCTCAACAATAAAAAGTGGTACGATAAAATCATGGGCAGAGAGTTGGGTTTCGCGAACCAAATCGCGCATGGCGGCACTTGTGCGCAGTCGTCTGTTTCTATGTAGTGGATATTCCATTTACACCCAGTTTTTAGGAGTTTTCAATACGGTTACTAGTTTTGCCTCGTCAGAACCGTCTTCGGGCTGTTTGTCATACGCCCATTGTACGGTTGGCGGCAAACTCATCAAAATACTTTCAATGCGCCCTTTGGTTTTTAGCCCAAACAGGGTCCCTTTGTCGTGAACCAAATTAAATTCTACGTAACGCCCTCGCCTAAGCTCCTGCCAATCACGCTGTTGTGGGGTGTAAGATAAGGCTTTTCGCTTTTGGACAATAGGCAGATAGGCTTCCAGAAAATGATCCCCCATTTCAGTCACAAAAGCATACCATGCGTTTAGGTCGTGGGTGTTGTTAGGGCGACAATAATCAAAAAACAACCCCCCAATACCACGCGCTTCCTCTCTGTGATGGTTCCAAAAATAGGTATCGCATTTTTGTTTGTAGTCTGTATAAAAATCAGCATCGTGATTATCACAAACCCTTTTGCAAACGCTGTGAAAATGCACCGCATCTTCCTCAAACAAATAATAAGGCGTAAGGTCTAAGCCTCCGCCAAACCACTGATCTACCACATTTTTGTTGTTGTCATACAATTCAAAATAGCGGAAGTTGGCGTGTACTGTGGGTACCATAGGGCTTTTGGGGTGGATAACCAGGCTAATGCCACAGGCAAAAAAATCGGCATGATGAACCTCAAGTTGCTTTTGCATGGATTCGGGGAGTTTGCCAAATACCTCAGAGATATTGACCCCTCCTTTTTCAAAAACATTCCCGTTTTCAATCACGCGGGTTCTTCCGCCGCCACCGCCGGAGCGTTGCCAGATATCTTCGTGGAAATTTACCAAACCGTCCTCTTTTTCTAGGGCTTGCGTAATCTTGTCTTGTAGGGTTTTGATATAGGCTGAAAATGGTGTTTTCATGGAGGTAAGATTTAGTATTAATACGCTTTTATGGCGTTTACAAAGGCTTTGGCGTGGTCAACGGGGACGTTGGGCAAGATGCCGTGTCCAAGGTTAGCGATATAGTGTTGCGTGCCAAACGCATCCACCATTTGCTTTGCCATTTTTTCAATTTCGGGAATGGGCGAAAGCAGTCTAGAAGGGTCAAAATTGCCTTGCAACGTCAGCTGTCCACCCGTGAGGTAGCGGGCGTTTCGCGCCGAACACGTCCAATCAATTCCAAGCGCATGAACTCCCGAACGTGCCATAGTGGGTAGTGCAAACCAACAGCCTTTGGCAAAGGCTATGACTTTGGTTTCGTCTTTCAACGCATCAATAATTTGTTGCATATACTGCCATGAAAAGGTTTGATAATCTTCTTCGCCTAGCATCCCACCCCACGAATCGAAAAGTTGCACAGCATCTACACCTGCGCGCACTTTTGCTTTGAGGTAGGCAATGGTAGTATCTGTAATTTTTTGGAGCAGTTGGTGTGCAGCTTCGGGTTGCGAAAAGCAAAATCCTTTAGCCAAATCAAAACTTTTAGACCCCTGTCCTTGAACGGCATAACACAAAATTGTCCATGGCGAGCCGGCAAATCCAATCAACGGTACCCGATTATCGAGCATAACTTTGGTTTGTTTTATGCCTTCCATCACGTACTGCAAGCGGTCTTCAACGTCAGGCACAACCACTTTGGCAACGTCCTCAGCGGTACGAATAGGGTTTGGCAACCATGGTCCAACGCCATTTTTCATTTCCACGGCAATGTCCATGGCTTGCGGCACCACCAAAATATCAGAGAATAAAATAGCGGCATCGGTACCAATTTGGTCTATGGGCATCACAGTGATTTCAGCAGCCAATTCGGGGGTTTGACAGCGTGTAAAGAAATCGTATTTTTCCTTTAGCTTCATAAAATCAGGCAAGTAGCGCCCCGCTTGACGCATCATCCACACAGGAGGTCTGGAGAGGTTTTCGCCGTTTAGTGCACGAAGAAATAAATCGTTTTTAAGCATGCTGTTTTGTTTTTAGATACTGAATGGCTTTTGCCACCAAGAGGGCTGCATCGGGTTTTTCCGCTACATGAACTTCTTTGGGATTTTGAGTAAATACACTTGCCGTAGTGTTGCCAATGCAAAAGCAAACACTATCGTGAATACTGTTGCTTTTTTCGTGACTTTCTACTCCACTGGGACTGAAAAAAAGCAGGGCATCGGCTGTACTGCCCAGCTGTTTGGGGTTTAATTCGGTTTGGTATACTACCACTTCGGAAAAGTTGCGTTGCCAAGCACTCATTTTAGTAGCCAAAAGCGGCAATCTGCGGTTTCCACAAAAATGTAAAAACGAAGCATTTTCGGGCAATTTTTCTATAAAACTAACCAATTCTGCCATATTTTGTCCTGTTTTTAGGGGTTTTATGCCTTTTTCTATGAGCAGCTTTTCGGATTGTTTTCCCACGCAAAGCAGCTTGCTTTGTTCCAGCGTATGTGGATTTTCAAGCACGATTTTCGTAGCATTTTGACTGCTAAAAATCACATAATCGGTAGGGTTTGGCATTTCAAATGCCACGGGAGTAATGCGAATGGCGTTGTATTCTACATACCCAAACCCGTTTTGTACGATACGGTCGCGCAGCGCAACAGGCAATAGTTTGGTCGATACGATAACAGCCTTATGCATCTAACAATTCTTTTGCGCCTTGTTCAATCAAGGATTCGGCTGCCTTTTTACCAATGTCAGGGGTATCTTTGGAAAATGCCTGATCAAAAAGCAATTGCTTTCCACCCTCTTTTTGAGTGATACACCCCCTAAAATGTATATTGTTTGCTACCATTTGCGCATGTGCGCCTATGGGTGCCGTGCATCCACCCTCAAGGGTGCGTAAAAACATTCGTTCTTCTTCAACACAGCGAGCAGTTTCGTTGTGATTTAACGGCTTTAGCGAAGCGAGTAATGCCTCATTTTCTGCCAATCCGGTAACCAAAACAGCTCCTTGTGCCGGCGCCGGAATCATCCAGTCTAGTACTACGCTATTTTCAGGAAGCATCTCTAATCGGGTAAGCCCAGCCAGTGCCATTATGGTTCCGTGATTCGAGGACTCTCGTAACTTTTTAAGTCGCGTGGGGACATTCCCTCTAATGTCAACAATGTTATGGGTAGGAAACGCATGCCGCCATTGAGCAGCTCGGCGTAAACTGCTTGTGGCAATGCTGCTGTTTTCGGCTTTCCAATCTTCTTTGTTTGGTATAAATACATCTTGGTATTGCCCTCGCTTTGGTACAAATGCAGTAACAATACCCTCGGGGAGTTGTGTGGGGACGTCTTTCATGCTGTGCACGGCAATGTCAATGTCCTCTGCTAGAAGGGCAACGTCTAATTCTTTAGTAAAAATCCCTTGAATGCCTAGTTCGTAAAGCGGTTTTTGTAATTGCTGGTCACCACTAGATGCTATGGGGACGAGTTCACTTTTTAGTCCAACAGAGGCAAGCAACGACTGCACCCAATGCGCTTGCCAAAGCGCAAGGGCACTGCCGCGTGTTCCAATACGGATGAGCCTACTCATCAGCGCTTACATTAAAAAGAGTCTCTAAGGCTTTTGCGCTTTCCAGGGTGTTGTTGCTTTCGCGCAATTGATTTGCCATGCGGTTGGTAAGTTTTTGAATGAGGCGTTCCGAAACCACCGTGGCTTGTTTGGTGTCTAGGGCAGGATTTTTTTTGCGCTGCGCTGCCAGTTCTTGCTGCTGAATGTCTTCCATTAATTTTTTTACGGCAACTAACGCAGGGGTAAATTTTCGAGTTTCGATCCACGCTTCAAATTCGGCACGTGTTTCCGCAATAATTTGCTCGGCGTGTGGCACGTGCTTTTTTCGTGCTTTCAGGGTTTCGTCCGACATTTTAGAAAGCTCGTCCAGATGGAGTAGTGTAACGTTGGGGAGGTCTTTTACGTTGGCGTGTACGTTTTTAGGCATGGACAAATCCAAAATCAACAAGGGCTTGTCGGTATGAATTAACGACTTTGCAATGGTGGGCTTTTCGGCTCCTGTAGCCACAACAAGCACATCGGCTTTTCGAATTTCAACAGGCAAATCTGCATAGTCTTTGACGTTAATATGGAATTTGCCTCCCAATTCCTCGGCGCGTTCGCGCGTTCGGTTGATCAGGGTAATATGACTGTTTTTGGTATGCTTCACCAAGTTTTCACAAGTGTTGCGTCCAATTTTCCCAACCCCAAAAAGCAAGATGTTTTTGTCATCTAAATCTGGGATACTATCCAACATATAGCGCACCGAAACATAGGAAACCGAAGTGGCTCCAGAGGAGAGTTCTGTTTCAGTTTTGATGCGTTTGCTTGCCTGGAGCACCGCATTAAACATACGTTCCATATAAGGACTTAACATTTGATGTTTTTTGGAACGCTTAAAACTTTGTTTGAGTTGGGCAATGATTTCAAAATCGCCTAAAATCTGGCTGTCTAAACCTGTTCCTACACGGAAAAGATGTGCAATGGCACGCTGCCCATGGTGCGTAAAACCAACCTTTTCAAAATCTTCTTTTGTGCCTTCTGAATGTGAAAATAATAGGTTTTTAAGTACCTCAATATCTTCAACTTGAGCGTAGAGTTCAGTGCGGTTACAGGTAGAACTCACGACCAATGAAGTGATTCCTTTTTCACGTGCATCGTTGAGCAAAAAAGGAATTGCCTTAGTGGTTAAGCTAAATTTGCCTCGAAGTGCAGCGTCTGCTTTTTTATAGCTTACGCCTACACAATAGAAAATATCCGTTGCCGGCATATTTGGTTTTTTGTTGCGTAGCAAAAATAACGCACACACCACACAAAAAATACCGCTAAAAGTACTTTTTCTAACGCTATGGGTGTTTTGCAAATACACGCAAATACTCCTTAAATTCTTTGTATTTTTGTGTTGTATATCTATTTTGCCTTTTTGCTATGTTCAAAGAAAATAACGCTTTACGTCCCCAAATTGATCAACAAATTGAGGAGGGTTTTTTTGTATTGACTTATGAAAACACCACCGATATATCGCAATCAATTACACGCTTTGTCGATGCGAGTTTGATTCAGTTTCACTTTTGTTTTCGCGGGAGTGCCACGTTTCATTTTAACCAACGCACCTACAACCTTCCTTTGATAGATGAGCATGTATTGCTGCTCTACAATCCCCAACGTGATTTGCCCATGGAACTAGACATTGCCCCAAATTCACAATTGGTAACGGTGCTGATTTCTATTAAAAAATTCCACAGTTTATTTTCGGAAGAAGCGGATCAGATAACTTTTTTGTCGGAGGAAAACATCAATAAAAAGTACCACAAAGATCACAACATTACCCCTCCCATGGCGGTGGTGTTGAGCCAAATTTTGCAGCATCACCCCAAGGCGCTGATGAGTCGATTATACCAAAAGGGGAAGGTATATG
>CAZSSZ010000039.1:0-10279 GCA_964609755.1 uncultured Flavobacteriaceae bacterium
ATCAAGGATTACGGCTTCGGGAGTTTGGCTGTGTAATTCAGCCCATTCGGTGGGTGACAGTTCGTTCATTGTTGTTTGCTTTTTGGGCGAAGATACACATGAAATTATAAGCAATCCAAGGATAATAAGCATGTGTTTTTTCATACATCAAATATATATTAAAAATAATTTTATACATTTGTACCTACAATAGTTGTTATTACAATGATAAGCCGAGAAGTTGTTGTTGAAGTGATGCGTAGTGGGAATATGTTCTCAGAACATATTAACACAAGCCTAAACCCTTTTGGGTTAACACTTCAACAATTTAATGTCTTGCGGATTTTGCGGGGTAGAAACGGCGATGCCGCCTGTTTGGAAAGCATCACGAACGATATGATTCACCGTATGAGCAATACCTCACGGTTGGTGGATAAACTCATTGAAAAAGGGTTGGTCAGACGTGCCGTTTGTAAAGAAAATCGGCGCAAGGTGGATATTTTTATTACCCAAAAAGGATTAGATTTATTGAACGAAATCGAGCCCACGCTAGACACATCTGAAAAAGAAATCACGGCGGCATTGTCCAAAAAAGAAATGGAACAACTTTTGCAATTGATAACGAAAATTAAAACGATAAATTAATTCTAATATATAAACATGAAAAAGAGAAATCTCATCGCCCTTGGGGCAGCACTATTTTTAGCCGTTGGGCTACAAGCACAAACCGCCGAAATTTCGGACGGTACCATCCTCTGGAAAGGGTCAAAAATTACATCTGACTCACACGAGGGCACGCTTACCATTAGCAAAGGCGCACTTACATTTGAAGGTGACACTCTTTCTGGAGGCACATTTACAGTAGACATGAACAGTATTGTATGTACCGACCTTTCTGGAAGCTACGCCCAAAAACTTGTTGGTCACCTTATGTCAGATGATTTTTTTGCTGTAGCCGAACACCCAGAAGCAACACTTATCATTACGAATGCGGAAAAAACAGAAGGCGGCTATACCGTAACTGGGGATTTTACCATCCGTGGCATTACCCATCCTGAAACCTTTGTATTAAAATTGGACGGCAATAAAGCCAGTACAGACTTAGTAATTGACCGATCGAAATACAATGTGAAATTTGCTTCGGGTTCTTTCTTTGAAAACCTTGGAGATAAACTCATTAAGGATGCATTGGAGCTAAGCGTAAGCTTTAATTACTAAATCCTTGTTTTTTCATCCCTGAGTTGTATATTTGGGCAGATGAAAAAAATTACTACTAAATCGCTTTGGTGGAACTCCTAAACGGGGGTCGATAGGCGTTTTAGAAACACACAAAAGGCTTGTCGTATTTGGCAAGCCTTTTTTTTATTTTTGACCCATGAAATTTGTACTCAAAACAGCTACAAAAGAATTGCTCACCGATACCATGACACCGGTGAACATGTACCTGAAAATTCGGGATGCGTACCCCGAAAGTGTACTGTTAGAAAGCTCCGATTATGGCGCTAACGACAACAGTGTTGCCTATGTGTGCTTTAATCCCATTGCCTCTTTTAAAGTGCATAACGGACAAATGACACAAGCTTTTCCCGACGGTAGCGTTGTGCAAAATCAAATCACAAAGGAGACTTCTGTTGTGAAGTCGCTGGAAGATTTTGTTTCTAGTTTTGAAACGGATTTGCCCGAAACCCGATTCTTAAGCAATGGGCTATTTGGTTATACTGCCTATGAAGCAGTACAATATTTTGAAGACATTTCATTTGAAGAAAAAGAAAACAACACAGATATACCAGAAATCTATTATGCGCTATATCAGAACGTTATTGCGGTAAATGTATTTAACAATCAAGCCAAGCTCTTTTCGCACAGCTACCAGTCCGAAAGCAATCTTGACGAAGTGGTACAACTGTTAAATGCTCCGGCACGCGATTCGTTTTCCTTTAAAAAAGAGGGAACGCCCACCTCAAACATGAACGATGCCGATTTTGTGGAATTGGTAAAAAAAGGAATTTACCATTGCAACAGAGGCGATGTGTTTCAGATTGTACTCTCACGTCGTTTTAAGCAAGCCTTTAAAGGCGATGATTTTAGTCTGTACAGAGTGTTGCGCTCCATCAATCCTTCCCCCTATATTTTTTATTTTGATTTAGGAGATTATAAGATTTTTGGCAGCTCGCCCGAAGCGCAACTTGTGGTACAAGACGGCGTAGCAGAAATTCACCCCATTGCTGGAACCTTTATCCGCACAGGCAACGATACACAAGACGAAGCCAAAGCAAAGGAACTCGCCGAGGACCTAAAAGAAAATGCAGAGCACATGATGCTGGTGGATTTGGCACGTAACGATTTAAGTCGCCACGGACACCACGTTGTGGTAGAAAAAGACCGTGAAGTACAGTTTTATTCTCACGTAATTCATCTGGTTTCTAAAGTTATTGGACAGAAAAAAGCGGATACGCCTACCATGCAGGTGGTTGCCGACACCTTCCCTGCTGGGACGCTTAGTGGTGCTCCAAAACACCGTGCCATGCAACTTATAGATGCCTATGAAAACAGCGATCGCGCTTTTTATGGCGGTGCTATTGGCTTTATCGATTTTAAAGGAAATTACAACCACGCCATTATTATCCGTTCGTTTTTAAGTAAAAACAATGTGTTGCACTACCACGCTGGTGCAGGCGTAGTTTCCAAATCTAAACCCGAAAGTGAACTGCAAGAAGTGTATAACAAATTACGGGCGCTCAATACCGCCATGGACAAAGCAGAAAAACAGTTTTCATGAACATATTAGTGATAGATAATTACGACTCGTTTACCTTTAATTTGGTACACTACCTAGAGGAGTTAGATTGCACGGTTACCGTAAAACGCAACGATCAATTTGAACTTGATGAAGTTGCCCATTACGATAAAATTGTACTCTCTCCGGGACCAGGTATTCCCGATGAGGCTGGACTCTTAAAAGCCGTTATTGAAAAATACGCCAAAAGCATTCCCATGTTGGGGGTGTGTTTGGGGCACCAAGCCATAGCCGAAGTTTTTGGTGGAACGCTCACCAATTTATCAACCGTATTTCACGGCGTGGCTAGCGAAATGACGGTGGTACAAGACGACATTATTTTTGAAGGTCTTCCGCAACGTTTTGATGTTGGACGCTATCATTCCTGGGTAGTAAACAAACCCCTACCCGATGGATTTATACTATTGGCTGAAGAAGAAAATGGGCAGGTAATGGCATTTAAACATGAAAAATATCCCATTTATGGAGTGCAATTTCATCCCGAATCGGTGCTTACGCCACACGGAAAACAACTGCTGAAAAATTGGGTTGCGCTATGAAAGAACTACTAACACGGCTTACGCAACACGAAAAACTGTCGCGCAAAGAAGCAAAAGAAACCTTGCTTTTTATTGGAAGTGGCGAAGGCAATCCGTATCAAATCACAAGCTTTTTGAGCGTGTTTATGATGCGTAACATCTCTGTTGAGGAGTTGGCGGGTTTCCGTGATGCCCTTCTAGAACTTTGTGTTGCCGTTGATTTATCAGCATACAACCCCATAGATTTGTGTGGAACAGGAGGAGACGGCAAAGACACCTTTAACATTTCAACCCTTTCTTCTTTTGTTACTGCTGGCGCAGGAATTCCAGTAGCAAAACACGGCAATTATGGCGTTTCGTCTTCGTGTGGGTCGAGTAATGTAATGGAGCATTTGGGTATTAAATTTTCAAACGATGCTGACTTCTTAGAGCGTTGCATTGACCAAGCTGGTATCTGTGTGTTGCACGCACCACTTTTTCATCCCGCCATGAAACATGTAGCGCCCATACGTAAAGCCTTGCAACTGAAAACGTTTTTTAATATGCTTGGACCTTTGGTAAATCCCTGTATGCCAAAACGACAAATTGTTGGGGTTTTCAATTTGGGACTATTGCGACTTTATTCGTTTTTGTTTCAAGACACCGATAAGCAGTTTTGCATTTTGCATGCCCTAGACGGCTATGACGAAATCTCACTTACTGGAGGCACAAAAGCGGTTTCAAACCACGGTGAAACAATTATTCAACCCGCAGATTTTGGGTTGAAAGCACTTACTCCAGAATCTATTGGTGGAGGAAATTCAGTTCCTGACGCTGCGGCAATTTTTTCTTCAGTCCTCAACGACGAAGCTACGCCCGCACAAAAACAGGTGGTCTGTGCAAATGCCGGAGCAGCAATTGCCACTGCCCTGGACATTTCACTTGCCGAGGGCTATGCAAAAGCGCAAGAATCTATAGAATCGAAAAAGGCGTTGGGGGCATTTAAAAAACTTTTAGAACTGAGTAAGGCATGAGTATTTTAGCACAAATTGTAGCCGATCAACGCAAAGAAATTGCCCTAAAAAAAGAGGTGATTTCAGAAGCGCAGCTTACCGCTATGCCCCTATATAACAGAGAAACCTTTTCGTTTTCTAAGCAAATTAAAAATACCCCTTTGGGCATTGTGGCAGAGCACAAACGACGTTCGCCATCAAAACCCCAAATCAGGTTACAATCCCGTGCTGCCGAGGTAGCGCAAGGCTACGAAAAAGCAGGTGTAGCTGCCATGTCTGTACTCACTAACAACCAATATTTTGGAGGGTCTACTGAAGATTTACTCCTTGCCAGAAGTGCGTGTAAACTTCCGCTATTGCGAAAAGAATTTATTGTGGATACCTATCAAATTCACGAGGCAAAAGCTTACGGCGCAGATGCCATTTTGCTTATTGCAGCCTGTTTGCAACCCGATGCTATTCAATCGCTTGCCCAAACGGCAAACAGCATTGGATTAGAAGTTCTACTGGAAATTCACAACAAAGAAGAACTGGACAAATCGCCCTTGGATTTTGTTCAGGTTGTGGGAGTTAACAACCGTAATCTTAAAGACTTTTCGGTATCGCTAGAAACGAGTCTTTCTTTGGCAGAACATATTCCTAGTGATAAAGTCAAAATTTCTGAAAGCGGCATTTCTTCCCACAATGCCATCAAAACTTTGCATGATGTTGGCTTTGACGGTTTTTTGATGGGTGAACATTTTATGTTGCATGAATCTCCTGGAGAGGCTGCTGAACATTTCATTAAAACTTTTGCGCTATGAAATGGAAAGTCTGTGGAATGCGCGACCCTGAGAATGTAGCCGAGGTAGCAGCCCTGCAACCTGATTATATGGGATTTATTTTGTGGGAAGGCTCAAAACGCT
This sequence comes from uncultured Flavobacteriaceae bacterium, assembly GCA_964609755.1. Lineage (GTDB taxonomy): Bacteria > Bacteroidota > Bacteroidia > Flavobacteriales > Flavobacteriaceae > UBA7446. Next base: position 5,192 of record CAZSSZ010000039.1, read on the forward strand.
ATTGTCCTAATCCACCCGAGATTCCCGCCGACATTACCAAAGTGGGCGTTTTTGTTGATGCGCCATTAGATTATATTGAAAATGCCATTTCACAACACAAACTAGGTGCAGTACAACTCCACGGAAATGAATCACCAAATGTATGCCGAGCCCTACAAGGCAAGGCAGAAATCATCAAAGCCTTTAGTGTTGGTGCTTCTTTTGATTTTGATACACTTGTGGATTATCTCCCCTATTGTGACTTCTTTATGTTCGACACCAAAGGAGCAATGCCCGGCGGTAACGGCACCTGCTTTGACTGGACACTATTAAACGATTATCCGTTTGACTTGCCGTTTTTTATCAGCGGTGGCATTGGGGTAGCAGAAACGGAAAAGATTAACGACCTTCGCAAGGCAGATTTGCCAGTTTACGCTGTAGACGTAAACAGTAAATTTGAAATCGAGCCGGGGTTAAAAAACGCTGAGCAATTAAAAAATTTTAAAGAAAAAGTAACGCTATGAATACCTATCACGTAAACGAAAAAGGCTACTACGGCGATTTTGGCGGAGCCTATATCCCCGAAATGCTGTATCCGAATGTAGAAGAATTGCGTCAAAATTATTTGGAAATTACCGCTCAAGAAGATTTTAAGGCGGAATTTGACCAACTGCTAAAAGACTATGTTGGACGTCCGACGCCGCTGTATTTTGCTGCGCGTTTGTCTGAAAAATACAACACCAAAATTTACCTAAAGCGAGAGGATTTGTGCCACACGGGTGCGCATAAAATTAACAATACCATTGGGCAAATTTTAGTAGCAAAACGATTGGGTAAAAACCGCATTATTGCCGAGACTGGTGCTGGGCAACACGGCGTTGCCACAGCAACCGTTTGTGCGCTTATGGGCATTCAATGTGTGGTCTATATGGGTGAATTGGACATCAAGCGTCAAGCGCCAAACGTAGCTCGTATGAAGATGCTAGGCGCAGAAGTTCGCTCGGCACAATCGGGAAGTAAAACACTAAAAGACGCTACCAACGAGGCGATTCGCGATTGGATTAACAACCCCGTAGACACGCATTACATTATTGGTTCGGTGGTGGGGCCACACCCCTATCCCGATATGGTGGCACGTTTTCAAGCGGTGATTAGCGAAGAGTGCAAAACCCAACTTATGGAAGCCGAAGGACGCGACTACCCCGACCATGTGATTGCCTGTGTGGGTGGTGGAAGCAACGCCGCTGGAATTTACTATCACTATTTGGATGATCCTCGGGTGAATATCATTGCCGTGGAAGCTGCTGGAAAAGGCATCGATTCAGGTGAAAGTGCTGCGACATCCGCATTGGGTAAAGAAGGTATTATTCACGGAAGTAAAACCCTGCTTATGCAAACCCCCGATGGGCAAATTACTGAGCCCTACTCCATTTCAGCAGGCCTGGATTATCCCGGTGTGGGACCTATGCACGCACATTTGTACCGCAGCCAACGTGCCGAGTTTGTTTCTATTCCCGACCAAGAAGCCATGGATTGGGGATTAACGCTATCCCAAATGGAGGGTATCATTCCAGCAATTGAGACTGCTCATGCTTTTGCCGTTCTAGACGCGCGGAAATTTGAACCCAACGATGTGTTGTTGTTTAACTGCTCAGGGCGTGGCGACAAAGACTTGCAGACCTATATTGATTATTTTAAGTTATAAAAAAGTGTGGTGGCATTATTTTGCCTTCATGCAAACGACATTCATAATATACACAACGCCTTTGCGTTCGGTGTATAACAGCTTATAATCTCGAACGGTAATTTTCCTGTATTCAGGAAAAACATCATCTCGCTGAAACTGCGCAGTAAAAACAATATTTTTTGAAGCCTTAATAATATCTATTTCAACAATTTTACGCGCATGAGGTATATCCTTGTATCTGTAGTCCAAAATCTGTTGCAGGGATTCTCATACGCTTGATGCGTCCAAAAAACAGTAGGGGCAATCGACATGTTGATTAGTTGTTTTCTAAGGCTTCAACAGGAATTAATTCTCCGTTTTTTAGTTGTTTTTCAGAAATTTCAAGTGCTGCCTTATACGCCTCACGGGTCATAGGAGAACCATCGGGATGATGTGCCACAATTTTGCTTTGGTAATAGTGCTCAAAAACGCTGTTAACAATACTAAGTACACGATCATCAGCTTTTTCAACAAAGGCTTGAATGCTTTTTTTTAGTTCTGCGTTTTCCATTACAACAGTATTTCAATATCAAATGTACATATTTTCAATTTTATAATCTTTTACGGCTTTAAAAGCGACCCTATTTTTTTGTAGCTTCGTACTACTAATTTGCCCCAAACATATTTATCACCTGGTAATTTTGTGCGAATATGAAGCGGCTTTTAAATACACAAATCATGAACGAGTTCAAAAAATTTATCAATAAAGGAAATGTCATTGAAATGGCAGTCGGACTTATTATGGCAACCTATTTTGGAGCCATTGTAAAATCTTTGGTCAATGACGTTATCATGCCACCCATTGGAATGTTGCTTGGAGGCGTGGATTTTTCAGCCCTAAAGATTGTTATACAGCCTGCAATTGAGACTGAAAGCGTAGCGGAAGTTGCACTAAACTACGGGGCGTTTATCAATACTATTATTACCTTTCTGCTTGTAGCCTTTGCTATTTTTTTGGTGGTACGCTTTTACAACCGCATTAAAGAGAGATTTGAACAAAAGGAAATTGAAGCACCTCAAACGCCACAAAAGCCGTCGAAAGAGGAAGAATTGCTTACCGAAATTCGAGACTTACTGAAAAAGAAATAAAGCCTCACCATCTTTTTGTTGCCTGTAGGGTTTGAAAAGAGTATTTTTGAATTCTTAAAACAAAGCTGTTAGCGTTTTATGAATCGCATTCAATCCGTTCTCGAGCAAGACCGCAAATTGCTATCCATCTATTTTACCGCTGGGTTTCCAAACCTTAACGATACGGTGTCTATTCTCACGCAACTGCAAGATGCTGGCGTAGACATGATTGAATTGGGGCTACCATTTTCAGACCCTCTTGCCGATGGACCTACGATTCAAGAGAGCTCAACCCAAGCCCTCAAAAACGGTATGACTACCGACACACTTTTTAATCAACTTAAAGATGTGCGCAAGCACATTCACGTTCCGCTGATTGTGATGGGGTATTTTAACCCGATGATGCAATATGGTGTGGAACGGTTTTGTCAAAAATGTCAAGAAGTGGGTATCGATGGACTAATTATCCCTGATCTTCCTGTGGATGTGTATCACGAACAGTACCAAAAACTATTTCAACAGTATGGATTACTGAATATGTTTTTGATTACTCCCCAAACACCTGAAGAACGTATTCGCTACATTGACAAGGTTTCGGAAGGATTTATTTATATGGTGAGTAGTGCCGCTACCACAGGAGCGCAAAGCAGTTTTGGCGATACGCAAGCGGAATACTTCAAACGCATTGGTGCCATGAACCTCAACGCCAAACTTTTGGTTGGCTTTGGCATTAGTAATGCAGAGACTTACCAAGCGGCTACAACACACAGCAAAGGAGCGATTATAGGCTCGGCCTTTATCAAACACCTCGAGGCAAATGGTGCAGATAGTGTGGCTTCTTTTGTTACGCAAATCAGGTAGTTTACTCCTCCTAGGGCTTTAGGTCTTTTAAGAATTCCTTATTGAAAAAATTTATGTATTTTTATTGCTAAACAAGCCCTAAATCTGTTTTATCTCATTTTTATAACATTTAGATACAGGTTTTTGGGTATTTAATTTTAGAGTATGGGAAAAGGAGATAAAAAAACACGCCGTGGGAAAATCGTAAACAAAACCTTTGGTGTTAGGCGCCCCCGCCCAAAACACAAACGAAAAGCTAGCGCACAAAAACAGGCTGACTAGCATCGGTAGTTTCTGATTCACTAAAGGCATAGCCATCACCAGAAAAAGCGAGTACTTCTTCGGTGGTTTTGGCATGCGCTTCTAATAGATAGCGTGCCATGCTACCGCGTGCCTTCTTGGCAAAAAAGGAAATAATTTTCAGCTTTCCGTTTTTAAAATCTTTAAAAACCGGGTGAATAACAGGGGTTTCTAGTCCCTTAAAATCAATGGCAGTAGCGTACTCTTTACTTGCCAAATTCACAACCAATTCGTTGGGGGCTAATTCCTTTTTAAGATGTGCCGTTAGCGTTTCTTTCCAAAAGGCATACAATGAATTTTCACCATTAACCCCAAAAGAGGTACCCATTTCAAGACGATAAGGCTGCATCAAATCCAAGGGCTTTAGCATCCCGTAAAGTCCAGATAAAATGCGCAAATTCTGCTGCGCAATTTCTAACGCTTCAGTACTAAGTGAGTACGCGTCGAGTCCAGAATACACATCGCCATTAAAAGCAAACACCGCAGGGCGTGCATTTTCGGGGGTAAAAGGCGTTGAAAAATTTTGGTTTCGTTCCCAGTTCAGCGCAGCCAATTTCTCTGAAATCCCCATAAGCTTTTGCAAATCCGCTGGTTTTTTGGTTTTGAGCGCAGCGTTTAACTGCTCCGATTGGGATATAAAATCCGACTGACTGTATTTTTCTGTGGGTAAAGCGCGCTTATAATCGAGTGACTTTGCAGGTGAAACAAGAATCTTCATTTTCTAATTTTTGGTAAAAATACGATTCTATTGCGTTTCGACCGAAATGATCCTGAATGGATCCTGAATGGATTCCGAAACACGTTCGGAATGACAGAAAGAGGGTCGCAAAACAAACACAACCAAAGACCTGTCACCCAGATTCCGAAACACGTTCGGAATGACAGAAAGAGGGGGCAGAATGACAGAAAAAAGGGGGCAGAATGACAGAAAAAAGGGGGTAGAATGACAAAGGGAGAGACACTAAAAAAACCGAGCCCTCCGCAATTGGAAGACCCGGTTTTGCCCATGACTTATTTAGTATTATAAACCCAAAGCCGCTTCTATTTTCGCCAAGCGTGCTTTTAGGTCTTCATTTTCCTTTTTAAGTTCCTTTACAGAATTGACCAAAGCAGCGATAATAGGACGGTCTGATAGCGTAAGGTAACCTTTATTGTCTACACCTACAGCTTCCGGA
>CAZSSZ010000040.1:0-10038 GCA_964609755.1 uncultured Flavobacteriaceae bacterium
ATTAGGTTATTAAATAGTTTATTCATTGTTAAATTGATTTGCTCAAATATATGTATGTAGCATTGTTAAGTTGCAAAAAAGCATCTATACAATATGTATACACGGCAAAAAAAGAGGGTAAAAATTAACAGTTCTATAACGAGAGAATATACTCTGTAAGATTTTGATTGTGATCGAGGTCCATTTTTTTGCGTAATCGGTAGCGTTTTATATCTACACTTTTTACCGAAATGTTAAGAAGCGGTGCGATTTCTTTGGAAGAAAGGTTAAGCCGTAAATAGGCACATAGCTTTAAATCGTGGTTGGTAAGTGACGCATGAAGTTCTTTAAGTCGCTTTAAAAAATCTTTGTCAGCATTGTCAAAAGCTTGTTCAAAAAACTCCCAATCGTCATCATTTTTTAACGAACGTTTGATGGTGCGCACAACCCGCGAAACCGTAGGATGCTCTGCAGCAGGTTCCAAATCGTTGAGCAACGCATTCATAAACTGGTTTTTCTTAATCATAGCCATAGTTGAAATGGCGAGTTCTTTATTCTTCTGCTCAATATTGTCCTGGAGCTGCTCGTTTTTGATGCGCATGATTTCCTCGTTTTGCTTTAATGCCATGAGGTTTAGTTTGCGTTTGTTTTCCTCAATGAGCTTTTCTTGCTCGATGCGGTAATAGTTGGTATATCGGTTATTTATAAGTCTGAACAACAATACCATTAGCGCGGCATACCCTAACAATGCAGGCGTTGAAAAATACCACGGGCGTTGGATTTTAAAGGTAATTTCATGTGCCTTAGTGCTTATCACATCCCCTACCATGGCACGTGCTGTGAGCGTATAGGTGCCAAATTTTAGGTTACTGTAAGAGACCGAGGCATTCTCAGACCATTCCGACCAATTGTCGGAATAGCCCTCCAATTTGTATTGAAATAACGCCCTGTCGGCGATGTCGTTGTTAACAATAAAATAGCTGGCCGAGATGTTGTTAAAGTTGCTTGGAAGTTTAATATCATCTCTAAAATCTATCTGTTGTTTTTGGTTATTTTTACTTGAAACGGTCAGCGCATCAAACATAATTTCAGGAGCATAGGTTTGAATTTTTGAGGTGTCAAAAACAAAAAATCCGTTTGCACTTCCCAAAAGATATTCGTCTTGTGCTACATGACTAATGTTTTCGAAACCGGTATTCGTTTTTCTCAGTTCGTAAGACAACGGAAATTTGTTCACGATATACTCGTTTGACAGCGCGCTTTTTTCAATCCGAATGAGGTTGTTACGTTCAAATAACCAAAGGTATTTTTCTCGATCCACTACCATCTTAGCCGAGGTAAAATTGTTCTCTTTAAACAATGAGGAAATGGCCTCGTTTTTATTAAATCGGTTCGTGTTTACGTTATAATTGTAAAATCCACCTTTTGAAAAATAGCACAAATCTCCTTGAAATGAAACCATACTTGCATACAGGCTCGTAGGAACATCAGGAACTTGGGAAATATCTATCACAGCTGAGTTATTGTTGTTTAACGTTAACTTGAAGACTCCTTTATACTCGTGGCTAACCAAAATTTCGCCCGAATCTACAAGTTCAACATAGCGAGATGACATGGAAAAATTTTGTACTTGGGTTATCTGACGCCATGAATTTTGGGTCTTTTCGAAAAGGTGCAGCCCGTTGTAACTTCCTGCCAAAAGCTGATTGTTGTTCAATGGCCTAAAAAGCCATACACCGGCTCCTTTGTAAAGCGGTTTTATCGAAGTTGTGTTGATCTCAAAAGCTCCTTTATCATGCCCACAAAGCAAGATGCCATTAATGAGTTGTAGCGACCATACTTGCCCATCAAGACCCAGAACAGGCTTTAATGGATCAGATGAATTTATAGGCTTATAGTAGAGTCCTTGATTGGTTCCTATGTAAAGGTTATCCTTGAAAATCTGCGTTGCATACACCGTTCCAATAGGTTCTTGCCTCAAACTGTAAAACTGGTTTGGAGAATCCAAGTGAACGTATGAAAGCCCATTGTCCAACCCCAGCCATAAACCGTTTTTAGCATCCGCAAAAACAGCTAAAACGGTATTATTTAGTAACCCCTCTTCTGTAGCAATGTGTTGTACAAGTTGTCCTTCTGGGGAAAGTACGTATACCCCATTTTTAATTGAGCCCAAAACAAGTTGACCATTATTTGTTTGTGTAAAACAAAAAATTACATCATTGGAAAGTACACGGCCCAATGCATTGTTTAGCGGCGTTAGGTTTCCGTTTGTATGACGCCAGAGACCGTTATTACGGGTAACTATCAATTCTCCTTTTGGAGTATCTATGATACCTGACACTTGATTATTATTTAATTTATCAGCCCTAATAAATAGTCGACTCTTTTCATTTTCTATGCGATATAAACTGAGGTTATTATCTTGATAGTAGATGTTTCCAGCGGAAATAAACGCCTTAACAATTCCACTTACAGGGGTAAACACGCGTAGACTGCGCTTAAGCTGGTCATAAATAATAAGGCGGTTGAGGGATTGAAATAAAATAAATTGTTTGTGACTTAAAATTTGCCAAAATTGTTCATCCTCCAACATATCAAAATTCAGGCTTTCGACAAGAGAAGTATATTGCAGTTGTCCGTCATCTTGCCGCAGCCAATAGCCAAAATCCATATACGATCCTGTATATATCGCATTGTTGCTCACAAATACAGAGCGCATGATGGTATTGTTAGGAGTAGGGTGCAGTTTCCAACTGGTGCCGTTAAACTCTAACAGCCCAAAGTTATTTGCTACATAGGTTCTGTTGTAATCATCCTGTGCTATTTTCCAATTTTGATTTCCTGCTTGGTATAGCTCGGGGGCAAAGTTTTGTATAGGCGGATGATACTGCGCAAATAAAATATTCGCGCATAACAACGTGAATGTTATTATGTTACAACTAATAAAACGCAAAATGCATAGACTCATGTAGATACAAATCTATGCATTTTGATTGATTTTGATAAGAAAAAATACTTACCAGAAGAAAGCGTACAAGAATGCTGTAATGAGCACAACAATCATTGCGCCAACATTAAAACTCGATGAGGTAGCAAACAACCCTCGAGAAAGTTCAATCCCTTTGGGGTCATCTCCTTTTCCTTCAGCAGCACTTATTCCGGCAATGATGCCTATCGAAATTAAGGTAGTCAGCAGCATCTGTTGCATAAAAGGAATATCTATAAACAGTGCTGCGTCTGACCAGCCATTTGGTGCTACTTTAAAATACATCGCAACGGGAATGGAGAGAATCACGCCCCAAATGGCAGCATTGTTGGTTGCTTTTTTGTAGAACAATCCCATAAGAAATACTGCTAAAATCCCTGGGCTTACCACCCCAGTATATTCTTGAATAAATTGAAATACCTGACCCAAGCTCCCAAGCTGTGGAGCTAAAACCATGGCAATAACAAGTGCCACAAGGCCAGTTAAGCGCCCAACAGTTACCATCTGTTTGTTCGAAGCTTTTGGGCGAATCAACGACTTGTAAATATCCATCGTAAAGATTGTTGATGTTGAGTTAATCATGGATGCCAACGAAGACACAATTGCTGCGGCTAAGGCAGCAAGAATTAGCCCTTTGAGTCCAGCAGGGATAAAGTTTTTGATCAACCAAGGCGCAGCATTGTCGTTGGCAACATTCCCGGCACTACCAATAAATCCTTCTGAATGAAGCAATTCCATATTAAGTACTCCCGTGGCAGGATCAAGATTCATCACATAAGCGATAATTCCGGGGATTACCACAATTACAGGGATGAGAAGTTTTAGAAATGCAGCAAATACAATTCCCTTTTGTCCTTCTTTTAGGCTTTTTGCCGCCAAAGTGCGTTGAATTATATATTGGTTAAAGCCCCAATAGTAAAGGTTGGCAACCCAAAGTCCGCCAATAAGAACACCTAGTCCGGGCAAATCAAAATAAGCATCTTTACCGTTTGGTGTAATAATTTCACCTTTGGAAAGAATCATAGAAAAGCGCTCGGGAACAGTGTTGTAAACATATCTTAACCCATCGATAGCACTGCCTGAATCGGTAACATTTGAGAGCGCAAAATAGGTCATGAGCAGCCCCCCAAAAATAAGCAATACGACTTGCACCACATCTGTCCATGCCACAGCAGCCAATCCACCCCAAAGTGAATAGGCAGCAGCAAAAAGTCCCAATCCAATAATACTATTTAACAAAATTGTGCCGTCTCCGGTACCTACAACAGTGTCGAGCGCCTTACCCCCCAGGTACAATACTGTGGTAAGGTTAACAAAAACAAAAAGGGCTATCCAAAAAACAGCCAAAATTGTTTTGAGGTTACTACTGAAACGTTTTTCTATAAATTCGGGGATGGTGTAAAGCCCTTTTTCAATAAAAATGGGGAGGAAATACTTTCCAACTACCAATAAGGTTATGGCTGCCATCCACTCATAAGAAGCAATGGCTAATCCAAGGGCAAAGCCGGAGCCTGACATACCTATAAATTGTTCGGCAGAAATGTTTGCTGCAATAAGTGATGCGCCAATAGCCCACCACGGTAAGGATTTACTGGCTAAAAAATAATCTTCAGCACTTTTTTCGGTTCCTTTTTTTTGACGGGACACAAAAAGCCCGATACCCAAAATGAGTAATGCATAGGCAATAAAAATACCTACATCTATTGATGAAATATCCATTGTAATTGGTTTTATTTGGCTGTCATAAAAGTAGTACAAAAATTAAAACTTATTTAATAAAACATGGTCTAAAGTAAGAAATACGTTTTTGCGGTTTAAAATTGTTTATATTTGAATAAAAATGAAAGATAGAAGAAGCTTCCTGAAAGATGTTTGTCCTACCGTCGCCTTTGCCTTTTTTGGCATCTCTTTTTTAGAGGCGTGCAGCAGTGGTAGCGATGATGATGTTATAACGCCTCCAGACAACGGGTCTGGAACTGGTAGTGGTTCTGGAACGGGCACTGGAGGAAGTACCAATACCAATGGATATACCCAAAACGGTAATACCTATACTATTGATTTGACACACAGTAATTTTAGTGCTCTTAGTTCAACTGGTGGTTGGATGAACGGTCAGAGCATAGGAATTCCGGCCTTGTTTTTGCGTATTTCAAACTCCGTTGTGCAAGGGTACACAAATGTTTGCCCACGTCACGGCAGAAATAACGAGTGGGTTTTAGAAAACTCAAATACGTTTAGGTGTGATCATCAACAAAATCGTTTCTCCACAGACTGTAGTAAATCTGATTCATTAAAATGTTATACCTCAACATTGGAGGGTGATAAACTAACTCTTGTAATTAGTTGATCATAACTACAAAGAAACCTTATTAACACAAACAAATGCCATCATTAGCTGAACATACTGGGGCGTTAGACAGAAGGCTGACCAAACACCTGTTACGCAGAGCTTGTTTTCAATACGACAAAGCATTGCTTGATGAAATGGAGGGCAAAACCGCTTCCGAAATTTTAACGTTGCTTACAAAGCCCAAATCGTATGTATGGGAATGGCCCTATGACCCGATAACGACCAATAACCAATACGGCTCCAACAGACTTGACGGATATTGGCTTAACGACCCTGATTGGACCTACAGCAAGTATATCAATAGAAATGGTCAAAAAAGATGGATAGTTGCCGGTTGGTGGTGGTACAATGCGCTAAAACAAAACACACTCATTGACAAGCTCACGTGGTTTTTGTTTACCACGTTTACCGTAGCAAAAGACGACGGTGCAGGAAGGGCAGCGAACTATTTTGACTACCTTCATCTACTACAATTTTATGCAGATAAAAGTGTAAAGACGCTAGCACAAAAAATCACATATGACAACTCCATGTCATTGTATTTAGACAATACAGACAATAAAAAGCAAAACCCAAATGAAAACTATGCTCGAGAGTTTCTAGAGCTTTTTACCATTGGAAAAGGTCCTCAAGTGGCAGAGGGAGATTACACCAACTACACTGAATACGACGTAGTACAGGCGGCACGTGTATTTTCTGGAGTTAGTGCTTACAGAGAACGTAACTTTCATGACACTGATACGGTAAAATCTCCTCATTATCCAAACGGCATCCCGAAAGGTAGGCCCGTTCCAAGATTTCACGATACAAAAGACAAAACATTTAGTTATGCCTTTGATTATAAAACTATAAAGGGCGCTTCTACATCAAATGCTATTGAAAGTGAGATAGATGATTTTGTAAATATGGTTTTTGACAAAATCGAAACTGCCAAAAATTATGTGCGGAAAATGTATCGCATGTTTGTACGCAGTGAATGGGGGAATGATGTTGAGAATGATGTTATCACTCCGTTAGCTGAGCAGCTACAAAGCAATGGATATAACCTTTTAGATGTACTTAAAACACTGTTGTCCTCTAAACATTTTTTTGATTTAGATGATGACAATACTACTAATGAAATTGTGGGTGGTATAGTAAAAAATCCGCTACAGTATATTAATGAGCTCATCACAATATTTGGTATTCGTATTCCTAATGCAGCGGCAACACCTCCCGTTTTAGGCCAAAAACTAAACAACGATGTGGAGTATTATAACTTCTATCGTTTTTGGATAAATTTTTGTCATAACACCTATTTCCCATTAAGCGGAATGGGAAGGTTCTTTAATCCAGACACTGTTGCAGGATATCCAGGTGACTATCAAGCGCCTGCATACGACAGAGCTTGGTTTAATTCAAACAATGTTCTTGCGCGCTACAATACTATTTTTAGTTTTCTAGGCCGCACATATAATGACAACTATGGCAATGGTGTTAATCAAATCATTGGTGCACAAAAAAGAAACAATGGTAGCGTAACCTATCAACGCATTTATACTTCATTTGATGTTGTAGACTTTATGGCTAAAACGATTTCAGATCCATTTAGTGCTGAGAAAGTGGTTACAGAACTTGCCGAGCTACTGTATTGTGAAGCTATTCATGCAGATAGAACTAATTACTTTAAAACGTTTTTGGTTCCAAGCGGAGAGCCTGACTACTATTGGCGGGATGCTTGGGATAATTATCTAACAACAGGAAATGCTACGCAAGTTAAATTAAGACTAGAAGAATTAGTCGCCAAAATGATTAACGCAGCTGAATTCCAACTCATGTAATTTTAGATATGAAAAGAAGAGATTTTATAAGACTTTCTGCCACAGCATCAGCATTGGGTTTACTGCCTTCTGAAGTGGGAGCTGCCATGAAACTAGCAAACACTTCGCTTGATTGCGATGTGTCTAACCGTAAACTTGTTTTGATTGAATTGAAGGGAGGAAATGACGGACTCAACACCATCATTCCTTTTGATAATTATGGGTATTACAAAGAAACCTTACGCCCAAATATTCATATTCCTGTTACAAATTATTCAAATCTAGCCGTTGATGCAAGCCTTATGGGAACCAACCAAGACTTGGTCTTTAACCCCGCTTTATTAACCGGAACCAATGCTGGTTTTAAAGGGCTTTATCAAGACGGTATGCTGCGTGTTCTACAGTCTGTTGGATATCCTGCAGCAAACAAAAGCCATTTTGCATCTATAGATTTATGGGCAACAGGAAACGATGGTAATAGTTGGGAAAACGGAAAAGATAGTGGTTGGCTAGGGCGTTTTATGGAAACCGCCTACGTCGATTTGATGCCTTCTAATTATCCCATGGGAATACAATTAGGGACTTCAAGTACATGGCTCGGTTTCCATGCCGAACACGAACACGGAATGGCATTGAACATTGAGGGTCAAAATTCTGAAAATTTCTATACCGTACTAAGTGGATTAGCAGGTCAAGCCCCGACTAACATTCCTGAAAACACCCACTACGGTGAAGAATTAAAATACATTGTAGATACGGATGCCTTTGCGAACACTTACGCCAATTCCATCCAAACCGCATACACCAACGGAAGCAATTTTAACAACGCATCTAATTATCCCGAAACAGACCTAGCAGACCAACTTAAAACAGTTGCAAGACTTATGCGTGGAGGTATCGATACCAAAATCTATATGGTTACCATTAGAGGCTTTGATACACATAATTTACAAAATCAAGCAGATAACGATATCCAAGGGAAACACACGGAACTGCTCAAAGAACTTTCAGGAGCGGTGTCTGCGTTCATGGAAGACGTTAATTCAGATTCGCTTGGTGATGATGTTGTTGGTTTAACTTTCTCTGAATTTGGGCGAAAAGCAAAACAAAATGGTAACCTAGGAACAGACCACGGCGAAATTGCGCCTATGTTTATTTTTGGGAAACCAGTTCAGTCGGGTGTTTCTGGCGTTAATGTTGATTTAAGCGAAGCTACGGCTGATAACAATTGGCAACTCAAAACGGTTCAACACGACTATAGACAAGTATTTGCTACGCTGATGCAAGACTTCTTAGGGACTAACGATGCCGTTGTTGACAACGCCTTTTTTGATCATAACAACACACAAAGCTTTACAGAAAACAAATTGCCCGAAATTATAAAATCATCCTTTTCTGTAGCGACGTCCTGTATTGCAACACCTGTTGAGGATAATAATTCGCAGAACCTATGGGCTGTATACCCTAACCCAGTCTTGGACACCCTTTTTGTGAATACATTTTCTGATATTGATACTATTGATTATCAACTGTTTGAAACCAATGGCAGGCTTATCAAAAAAGGAACTTTATCTCTAGAAAGCGGATTTGGCTCAGTAGATCTTTCATACCTAAGCCCTCGTATTTACGTCTTAAAACTGAATGATGGTACCTCTTCCGAAATCAAAAAAATTGTAAAAAGATAAGTCCCATTTATCCATTAAATAGTACATTGCATATCGCTTTTTAAGCTTGTCCTAACCTGCTAAAAATGACTTCATGCAATTTGATAATGCTACGGATAAAACCTTGAGTTACAAATTAAAAACGTTCTTACTTACGAATCGCAATGGTCTTAACATTGAAATTCTTAACTATGGCGGTATCATATCAAAAATTTTAGTTCCTGACCGTGATGGAAATTTTAAAGACATCGTTTTGGGGTTTAACAGCCCAGAAGCCTATTTCGGTGAACACCCTTATTTTGGAGCCCTGATAGGCAGATTTGCGAATAGAATTGCAGATGGTAAATTCGTACTTGACAACCAAACCTATACGCTTGTCCAAAACAACGGCTCCAATCATTTGCACGGAGGCACCATAGGGTTTGATAAGGTTTTTTGGGATGCAGAATCCTTTGAAAACGAAAATGAAAGTGGGGTTGTTCTAAAATACGTAGCTAATGACATGGAAGAAGGCTATCCTGGAAACCTTACGGTTTGTGTAACCTACGCGCTAACGCAAGATAATACCCTAAAAGTAGCCTACCATGCCACCACAGACAAAAAGACCCCAATTAACCTAACCCAGCATAGCTATTTTAACCTCTCAGGGGATTTTTCATCAAAAATTCTGGATCACGAATTAACATTGAATGCAGATGAATTTTTGGAATTAAACGAAAATCAAATTCCTACGGGTAAATATCTAGAGGTAGCAAATTCTCCTTTCGACTTTAGAACGCCCAAACCCATTGGAAAAGACATCGATAAAAACAATACACAGTTAGCCATTGGAAAAGGCTACGATCATTGTTGGGTCCTTAAAAAGGATAACAAGCTTGCAAAAATTGCTGAAGTTTATCATCCTAAAAGTGGGCGTGTTTTAGAAGTTTTAACTTCCGAACCTGGAGTTCAACTCTACACAGCTAATTTTTTAAACAATACTATATCCGCCAAAACAGGGGGTACCTATGGTGCGCGATCCGGATTTTGCCTAGAAACCCAACATTACCCGGATAGTCCTAATCAAACACATTTTCCAACTACCCTATTGGACCCTGGACATACTTTTACGAGTGAAACGTGGTTCCGATTTAGCACAAAAAACAACTAATTCAATTACAAACTAACCCTTAATGAAATCCGATATTATTGTAAAATCTCCTGGCCGCATTAACCTTATTGGCGAACACATTGACTACAATGGCGGGCATGTGTTGCCGG
>CAZSSZ010000041.1:0-9990 GCA_964609755.1 uncultured Flavobacteriaceae bacterium
TGGGGATAGTTTTTTATTAAGACCCAAATTTCGAAGATAATAAGGGTCTAATGCAAACCATGCATCCATACGTAAATCAAGTGAATTGTGATACTTATTATTTTGCCACTGCATTATTTCTTTTTGAGAAAGTGGGCAGAGTTTGTTTTTTGCCAAGAAAAAGAGCATACGCCTTTTTCTACAAAGTTTTCGGTTATGAATTTTTCGAGCGTTTCTTGTAAGTGATCTAAATGTGGCACTTGAAGTCTCACGGTCACCCTCGCCTAAGTAATTTACAAAAGAGGAAAAAACACGGGTTCCCATATCTACAACTCTTGGGTTCGTGGACTTACGAATTAATGACCACCCAATGGATTCTGTTCCAATATGTAAACCTAAAATTTGTTTCACTCCATTTTTTTTATATATTTGGCAAATCTTATCACAATAAGGCTAATGCCGTGGACATATGTCCTGCGTCCCGCTTAGGTGGGACTTTTTTTTGCTTTTAACTAAACTGTCAAAGGCGTGGTCGAGGAAACCTCGACCAACAACCTATGACGTAGCATAACAATCAAAGCAAAAATCGGTTCACTGCTACAATAGAACCTAAGTTTCGTGGGCAAAAAAGGCAGGGTACAACTGCTCTATTATTGGTTGTCTTCAGTCCCTTTCGTAAACAAATGTGAGGATGCAAAATGTCTTAGCCGGTAATATGCATCAAAGTGCAAAAAAACAGGGTTGAACAGACGCAAAAAAAGGGTTAATGGCAAAAAAAGTAATAAAATTGCCTGTAAGTAAATTCTTACTTATGTAAGAAAAAGGTTAATAATAAACGTTTCTATTATCTTCTACGTTAAAATTTCCCTTAATAGCTGCAGCAATATTTGCCTGCAAATTTTGTTTTGTACTATTCGTAAGTGATGCCTTGAAACCAGCATAATTGGTGAGTGATGCTGCAGGTGTGTTTTCAGTAACCTGAACAACGAAAACTCCTGAATTCCCCGCAATAGGATCAGAAACAACATTCTTTTCCAAACCAAAGCTTGCACCAACAACTTCCGTCTCTTGAGAAACCCCTACAAGCATACTCGTTTTTCTATTCACAGCTTTTGAACTGTTAACCGTAAGCTCAAACTGCTGAGCAACTTCTTCCAATGAAGAATATGGATTGATTTGCTCAAGCAAAAGGGCTTTCTTTTTTTCGTTGCGTACGTTTACAACCACATCCGCTTGCACTTCATCAGCACTTGGAAGTCCTTCTGTAAGGATATCAGAAACTTGCACTACGATATAACCTCCAGAGGATAATGAAAAACGCTTAATGTCAAGTGGCTTGCGTTCCGCCTCAAAAGCCCAACGAATCACTTGACGCTGAGCACCAAGTGAAGCTAGTGTTTCATCTAAGGCTTTCACACCATTAAGCTCCTTTATGGTATAACTATTAAGTTTTACTTGTTGTGTAAAATCATTTTGTTGTACCGCAAGCTCAAACTGTGTGGCAGCAGTGAATACTTGATTACTGGTAGCTTCTGAAGGGAGTAATTTTTTGGCAATGGTAGCCAATTTAACCACATCTTTTTTGTCTTGTACCTCAATAACATGATATCCAAATTCAGTTTCAACCACTCCTAGTGCACCAATACGATTTTTAAAGACAAAATCGCCAAAAGGTGCTACCATATCTCCTTGAACAAATTCTGGAAGCTCACCGCCTCTAGGAGCGGAAGGGCCATCAGAATTTTCTCTAGCAAGTTCTGCAAAGTCAGCACCACGTTTGACTTTTCTAAGCAAGCTGTTCGCTAGGGTTTTCGCTTGTGCTTTGGTACGTGTAATGTCTTCAGCAGCACGAGTGGCACCTGAAAACGCAATAAGAATGTGACGGGCTTTCGCTTTCCCTCCTTTTTCACGAGCAACCAATCGCGAAATATTTGTAAATCCATTGTCTTCATACGGACCAAAAACCTCACCAACATCTAATGTGAAGAGAGTATTTGCGTAATTGCTAGAAATTTCATTTTCAGTTACAAACCTATCTTGGTAAGTCAAATCAGAGTGTTCGCCAACGAAAGAAGGTAAGTTTTGAATAGAGACACTCGCCAAAGACGGAAGTGTTTCTTCTTGTTTTGATACTTCATTAAACAAAGTACGCTCGGTCAATAACACACGCAACTCATTTTCTGTCAATACCTTATCATCTGGAGTTGGATCCTCTGAAAATTGAACGTAGCGAAGATTTCTTGAAGCTTCACGTTTGTATTCCGTTTTGTTCTCTTTCAAATACTTTTCAATGTCTTTTGATGAAACCGATACTAGGCTATCAGGGATAATAGAGTAAGGTATACGAACATATTTTAAATCAATATTATCATTTTGATATGCATAATCTTGTTGCGCTTCAAAAGTAGTAGTATGCATCCCTGCAGCAACCATATCTTGATAGTGTTGTACACGCAAGTTATTAATGATTGTAGCTTCCTGGGCTTTCCATTGTTCGAAGCCTTGAGGGTTGTTTTGACTCAATCCAAGAATGAATTCAGCAAACAATTCGGGATCAAATATGCCATTCTCGTCTTGAAATTGAGGATCGGAAGAAAAATTCGGATCTGCTTTTAAAAACTGTTCAATATGGCTTTTCCCAACAGCCAAGCCTAGCACGTCAAAAGTTTGCTCAAAAGCCTTTGCATTGGTTGATTGTTCATAAGCAAAATTGACAGCTTGCATGGTAGACATACGGTAGCTGCGTTCGGCAAAATCCACTTGACGGCTAAACTCATCAATCCCCACTTCTTCATCACCCACCACAATAACAGGGTCTTGAGAAGTGTTGGAATTCCCATCAAATAGTCCAGTGAATACAAACGCCAAAAGCGCCATACCAATGATGAAAATTAAAAAGATAGAACGCTCTCTGATTTTACCTAAAATAGCCATGGTTAAAAAATTTAGACTGCTTGCGAAAATACAATTAAAATGCTAATCTACATAGAGATGGACCAAATCGATTTTGGTATTAGACACCTCTAGCATTTCAAAAGTAAATCCATCAATTTGTACACGTTCCCCTTGTTTTGGAATATCAGCCGTATGATGCACGATAAGACCACCCAGGGTTTCGTATGACTCCGACAGGGGTAATGCCAGAGTAAATTGACTGTTAATGTCATCTATTTCTATGCGGGCAGAAAACGTATATGACCCATCTTCATGAGCAATGGCAATATTGGTAACCGTATCGTGTTCATCTTCAATTTCGCCGAACAATTCCTCCACAATATCTTCAAGGGTGAGCATTCCTGCCGTACCACCATACTCATCTAAAACTACAGCAATACTCCGTCTTTTTTTTACCAATAAATTAAATACATCTTGTATGCGCATGGTTTCAGGAACCCACTCAACTGCTTTGGTAATTGCGTGTAACGATTTTGGTTTTTTGAACATATCAAATGCATGCACATAGCCAATAATATTGTCCATGCTTTGTGCGTATATTAGAATTTTTGAAAAGCCGGTATTTGAAAAAAGCTCAAGTAACTGACCCGGTTTTTCATAGCGATCCACGGCAACCATTTCGGCACGGGGTACCATGACCTCGCGAGCTTTTAGGTTTGTAAACGTGAGGGCATTATGAAATAATTGCAACTCAGCATCTCGGTCGTGCTCATCTGCAGTTTCAATGTGCTCTGATATAAAATCCCCCAATTCTACCTTACTAAACGCAATGGTTTCTTCTTGTGGAGGAACTCTAAAAAAACGATATAAAATACTGTCGGAAAACCGTAAAACGATCCAACTGATTGGTTTTAAAAGCTGGTAAAAAAGAAATGCAGGAAATGCAAAAAGACTTAAAAACCTATTGGCATAGATTTGAAAAAACACTTTTGGCAAAAACTCAGCAGTGAGTAAAATCACTGCCGTAGATATTAGCGTTTGATAAAAAATTATATGTACGGGCAATGAGGCTATATTTTCATACGACTCAAAGAATTGCTGTATGATAAGTTCACCAGCAAAAATACCATACACCACTAGGGCGATGTTGTTTCCAACAAGCATGGAAACAATAAACCTCGATGGCGATTTTGTAATGGATCGTAAAAGATAGCTGTAACTTTTTTTTGGGACTTTTGAATTTCCAGCCGGATTTTGTTGGAATAAACAAAAGCGATTTCCATGCCGGAAAAAAAAGCCGACAAGATTAAACTAAGGAGTAAAATCGAAATCTCAACTGGCATGGCGGTTAAGACTGCTTACGCTGTTCCAGTTTTTTACGGTACCGTCTACGAATATAGAACATCAAAAAGGCGACTGCTGAAATGGCAATATCCAAACCTGTATTTGCTTCAACAGATCCGTAATTAAAAATTGCTCTAAAGAAAAAAAGCCCTCCAAAAGCGAGGTAAATCAACTCAGATATTTTGTAAAATTTAATCATAATTCTTCTTCTACGGCAACACTTCCAGTAAGTGGTCCTGTGGTTATTTTGGAAAAGGATCTGCTCGCATCCAACACTTTGGCAGCAATATCATAATCTTCGTTTTTAAAGGTAAAGTTTTCTTGAGTAAAAACCCACTCTCTATTCACATCCCAATATAACTGACTCGTATTTAAGTCTGCGCCTTCGGGGGTGGTAATACGCACATTTCCTTGTAAATCTACCATATCGGTTCTCGTATACATGATACCATAATCGGCTTTCACGTGAGTTTCCTTAGCGTTATCGTCAAAAAAAACGACCTCAACTCCTTGTGGGAATTCAGAATACGGAAAAGGTTGGTTCGTAAAATCAATGTTTTTTGGTGCAGTCAATATTGCCAGCGTTCTTGTAGAGTCGGTGTACACTACCCGAATTGTATCGGCTTCTCCAACAGGGAGGGCATCAAATTGATTGAGTAGCTTCACTTGTTCAAAATTGTTTTTACACGAAAGTGCCAAAAGTGCCAAAAGCAAAAAAACAATTTTGTTAAACAAGTTGGGTTGCATATTATAACTGAGGTACGGTAATGCTATCGTTTATCCAACATGAAAAGCGGACGGTCTGACCGGCATTCCCTTCAGTGAAAATATCTGTTTTACTCGGAGCTCTTCCCTCATAACTAGCCGCCATTTTAAGGGCTGTTTCCTTAACACCAGGGTCTACAGCAGCAGCACGACGAGCCGTTTTTGCGGCCAACCAATACACTGCGCGCTTTTCAAATTGGGTGGTCCCGCAATCATTGGCACTAGCAGCGTACAAACTCGCAATAAGCACATAAGCCTTACCCATTGAAGGCTGATTCTTTAATGCTCTGTTGGCATACGAACGGGCTTTGCTTTTTAATCCTCTTGACTTAAACTTAACGGCAATTTTATACAGAATAGATGCTTTTCGATATTGATCTTCCTCCAAAGTCAACGACTCCTCGTAATATGATAATGCGCCTTGGCTATCGCCTGCTTTATCTTTTAGTAGCCCTAAATAATAGGCCGAGTTAGCAGAAGGATTAATGGCATGGAGTGCTTCAACAAGTTCCACAAAAAGTGGATCATCGGAACATTCTTTGGCGTCCATTCTACTAGCAGCACGGTTTAGCCAAACGCTATTGTTTTTGTTCTCCTCAAAATTTTTGCGGTACAATGGAATAAGATTCTCACAGCTTGATTCCTTAGAAATTATAGCATCTAAGTTCCCTGAATAAGTTGAAAATGCAAGCACGTTGGTTTCATACACGCGTTTGTTACGTTGTTCTCTAGTAGTCACCGGCTCGCCTGCATCTTCTTTTTTCAATATCAGATCTAGTTTACGCGCCAAATTGGTTTGTTCCAATTCAAACTTTTCTGAAATTTCTTCGTATTTATTAAACAACTCTTCTGTACTTAAACCGCCTTCTTTATAAAGGTTGAAAGCCGTTTTAAAAAAAGTATATAAACTTTTAGGACTAGTAAAACTAGCCGCATCTTTAGTAAAGGCTTGATTGAAAATTTCAAAAGCCTCTTGCGTAGTTCCTAGGTTGTAGTCTACCATGGCTTGCGCTTTGGAAGATAAAATTTCACCTACTTCACTCACTCCACTTTTAGTGGTTGGAAAATAGGTATTCCAGTTGTCGTAAAGATCAAGAAGTTCTTTTTGAAACACGGCCTTATCGTCTGTAGCATTTTTGATTTTATATGCCAAAATACGTTCTCCGTATTTAAAGGTTGCCACATTAAGTTCTGGACATATACTAAGCACTTCTTTCCAGGGCTGATAAGCCGAATCGTAGTTTTTCACTTTTGCAAACTCTGCAAATATAGACAGGTTTGCTGGACACGAACTTTTGTCAACTTGTGCAAAAGCAACAACCCCAAAACTAAACATCAAAAAAAGTATCTTGTTTTTCATAACTATCTAATCGTATTTACGTTTAATAAACCACACATCACTTAAAGAAAATCCTAAGGATATATTGGTGTAATTTTCTTTTAAAAGACCATCATTTGCGGTACCCAACTGACCCCATTCAAAACCTATATTGATTTTGGACAATCCTCCAACTGGTAATCCCAATCCAAAGTTTATGCCAAAATCTTTTATTGCTTGGTTTTTTAGCACCAGACCCGTATGCTCCCAACGTGAACCTACTCTATACGAAATGCGCTTTAAATAGTTGGTAAATGAATCGTGCTTAGGTATAAAAAAACCGCCAACAGAAAGTCGGGAGGATGCAACAAATTGTGCATCTGAATTCGTTTCTAACGGGATTACCCTGCCCGAACTTTCAGCAACGTACGTAGCTCCAACAAACAATCGCTGGGGAATACCAAATGCAATCCCTAACATATTTTCAGCGGCAAATGTATTTGATGTATTGACTAGCGCCCCAAGGTCAATGTTTTGTTGTGTTCCAATAGTTCCAGAAGTTGTAATTGTTGATATGGTTCTTGTATTTGCACTCTCCAATGATGCCTTAGGACGATGTGTAGCCGCTAGGTGAAAACTGTAGCGATCAAATACTTTTCGATTGTAATGCATGGCAAAAGTGTAGCGCAGCCCACTAAGTTCTGATCGTGTAAATACTCGTGTATCGAGCTGCACACCAATCAAGCCACGACGAAATGTTTTCTCTATAAAGCCAAAGGCATAGGAGGCACTTACACCAAGGCTCAATCCTTTTGTTGGATTTACTGCAAGAGCAAGAAATGTGCTATTTACACCTCCCGAACCGTCAAATAAACTGGTTTGTTCTTGACCATTTAAGGTTTCTTTTGATGAAAATCGATATCCTACAGAAGTTTCAGGCCTTAACCCAAAACTAAAGGCAAAATATTTTGTTGGAACACTCAACGCTAGGTAGTTTAATGATGTCGTAGTTGTTGTTGCATTGTTAGTTCCAGAAAGCTGTTTAGATGTAATATAACCCGCTCCTATTCGATATTGGACAAACTTTAACTTTCCCAATGTAGCAGGATTATCTAAGCTATAATGCGTACTATCTGCATAGGACGTTATTCCACCCATAGCATTGTTTTCGACTGTTCTATTGGACGCAGGCGCACCCAAACCATAATAAGAATAGGGAGAAAGTGTTGCGTTTTGGGCAAAAATGCACGTTGTCGTGAACACAAAAACAAACGTTAGAAATCTATTCTTCATCGGTAGTATTAAACATGAGTAGGTGGTTAAGACCTGCAAGGATTAAATCAGCGTCAGCAAATATGGTATTTTTTATCTTTTTATTCAAGAAATCTGCATCGCCACCTGTTAAAATTATGGTAAAATCTCCATAGTCTTGAGAAAACGCATGTATATGTTCTTGTATTTCGGCAATAACACCACGCTCAACACCCAGTTCCATGCTTGTTTGCGTTGAAGTGCCCAATTCAGGAATATTGTCTGATGGCTTTAAAAATGGCAGCCTTTCTGTAAACAGATGAAGTGCGTGATAGCGCATTGCTCTACCAGGTGAAATGGCGCCCCCTAGATGATGTCCATCAGCATTCAAAAAGTCATAGGTAATACAAGATCCTGCATCAATTATAAAAACGGCTGTGTTGGGTAACATTTTAAGTGCACCTGCTAAGGCCGCTCTACGGTCAACTCCCAACGTCTGAATATCATCGTATGCCGAAGTGAAAGGATATTTGATGGTTTTATCAATCGTGTGAACAACACAATTTTCGGGTAGTTTGGAAATGGTATCTATTCCCGTGGCACCCACCGAACCAACCAAAACTCTTGAAAAGGGATGCTTTTGATGGAATACGTTCCATTGGTGTGCAGTCCAGTCCGAGCAAACTCCAGACGTTAACAAAACGTCTTGTTCAAAATACCCATACTTTACACGGGAGTTTCCAACATCAAGCACCAAATGTTTGCTTTTATCCATAAAATGCTAAAGTAGAAGTTTTTTTTGATGCTACTTGTCAATTGTATGAAAGGGATTATATTTGTCTTCGCATTTTTGCACGGTACCTTAGCTCAGTTGGTAGAGCAAAGGACTGAAAATCCTTGTGTCCCTGGTTCGATTCCTGGAGGTACCACCAAAACCCTTTGCAATGCAAAGGGTTTTTTTATTGTCCCTAATTTACCTAAGTAATATTTTAGATTTAACGAAAGCTTATAAGGACATCTCAATATTATAAAACTCCAAATGTGACCCAATTTTATTTTTACATTTATAAACTGTAAAGATTTACATATAAAATGATGTCTTAAACATGAAACACTCACTAAACAATCTCAACCTCTTGTGTGGCATTCTCTTAACCACAATGCTGTCAATAAATGCAATTGAAGCCCAAAAAAACAACCCTGAACTTTCACTTGACGGAAAAAAAATCATTTGTGTTTCTGGAGGCTGGGCAGGTCACAAACCCACTGAAAGCGCAGCTTTTTTTGTACCAAAACTTCGTGCGGAAGGAGCAGTTGTAGACGTTTATAATACGCTGGACGTATACACAGACAAAAATCTTATGAACAAAGCAGACTTGATTATTCAAATGTGGACTTTTGGCGAAATCACCAAAGAACAATTTAACGGACTGCGCAATGCAGTGCATAATGGCACAGGATTTTCGGGATGGCATGGTGGTATTGGCGATTCGTTTAGGGGCAATATTGAATACCAATTTATGGTTGGCGGGCAATTTTTATTTCATCCCGGTGGAAAAATAGATCACAAGATTAAAATTTATGATAAAAAAGATCCCATAACAAAAGGAATTAAAGATTTTGAATTAAAAAAAACCGAGCAATATTATATGCTTGTTGATCCCAATGTAAAGGTGCTCGCTATTTCCGAATTTACAAGAGCTACCTATCAAAAAAAAGCCGCAAACGCCATACATAACCAAATTACAGGAAGTACTATGCCAGTAGTTTGGAAAAAAAATTACGGAAAAGGAAGGGTGTTTTATTCCTCAATTGGGCATTACTTAACAGACTTTGAGGTGCCCGAAGTTTTGGAAATGCAACTACGTGGATTTCGTTGGGCTGCGCAGGGAAAATATATGAAACATGAAAATACAATTTCGCCAGTGTATAAAAAATAACACATTGATTGTTAACTTATTGTTGACACGATACTTTTTTTAAACCTGACCCCAAGACACTATATTTGCCGCGGCAAAACGCTTAAATAAAATTATGGCTCTTGACTGGTCAAACATTTTCTTACCCCTATCCATTATACTAATGGTTGTTTATGCGGCATGCCTAATTCTCATTTTTTTCTATGCCCTTAGCCAATTGAGCCTATTGCTGAATTATATCCGTCAAAAAAAACAAATCAACAAAGAGCCGACTTTTGACCTCAAAAACCCAAATGAAGTCCCTGTTGTTACCATTCAGCTACCCGTATTTAACGAATTGTATGTTATCGAACGATTATTAGATCATGTCGCTAAAATTGAATACCCAAAAGAAAAACTCGAAATTCAAGTGCTAGACGACTCAACTGATGAATCTGTGGATATCACCTCAAAAAAAGTTGCTGAATTAACCCATCAGGGAATTGATATTGTGCACATACAACGATCGAACCGTGAAGG
>CAZSSZ010000042.1:0-9785 GCA_964609755.1 uncultured Flavobacteriaceae bacterium
CTACCAAAAGGAGCGCAAATGTACTGTTTTTATATAGATAGGCAAAACTTAAGTACTTTTACGTCAAATACGTAACCACACTGATGACAATTAATTCCCACTCAAGCTACATTTTTCTTTGTCTTTTACTTTGCTTTGGCACGGTATCCTTTGTACAACTAGAACAATATAGATGGAAAACCGTAGAAACTATTGGTTCGCCAGACGGTAGACATGAAAATGCCTTTGTAAAGTTTGATGACAAGTTTTATTTGATTGGCGGTCGCGGAATTAAACCCATAAATGTATATCATCCGAAAACAAACGAGTGGGAAGTAAAAGGGGAAACGCCAATGGAAATGCACCACTTTCAAGCGGTTGTGCATAAAAACGTCATTTACGTTGTTGGCGGCATGACAGGACGCTATCCAAAAGAACAGCCCTTGGCAAACATTTGGAAATACTACCCCAAAAAAGACAAATGGGAAAAAGGGACAGAAATACCGAGAAACAGACGAAGAGGGGGCGCAGGGACGGTTTTATACAAGGATAAAATATACTTGGTCGGCGGCATCAAATTTGGACATACCAGCGGAACCACAAACTATTTTGATTGTTTTGACATTGCCACACAAAAATGGGAATCATTAACCGATGCCCCGCATATTAGGGATCATTTTTCTGCCATAACAGTTAAGGATAAATTGTATTGTATTGGGGGTAGAAACACCAGTGTACACTCCCCAGATAGTTTTAGTGCTTTTTTTAAGGCTACCATAGCAGAAGTTGATTATTACGATTTTGAAACCAATAATTGGTATACTATGAAAAATTCGTTGCCCATACCTACCGCGGCAGGTGCTGTAATTCACCTTGAAAACAGACTCGTGTATTTTGGTGGAGAAAGCGACCAACAAACAGCACACAATCAGACCCAATGCTTAGATTTGGAAAGCTACACTTGGGAAACCCTATCACCGATGGTTGTGGGGCGTCACGGAACAGGCGCAATTTTACATCAAGATGCCATATATATTGCTGCTGGTAGCGAAAAAAGAGGAGGTGGAAAATTAACATCAATGGAGGTTTTTAAGCAAGATTAGCCTGCACTACCCTATTACCCCCGATCCAATACATTCATTGTCCAAATACCATGCAGCAAACTGTCCTGCAGCAATAGCAGATTGTGGCACATCAAACACCAAAAAAATACCTTTTTCGGCAAGATGCAATGTCGCTTTTGACAACGGTTGACGGTAACGAATGCGCGCCAATACTTGCATGGGATTTTCGGTGGCCAAATTGGGGCGTATCCAATGTACATCTTCTTGTGCTATCCATAGTGCACGACGGTATAACCCTGGGTGATTTTTCCCCTCGCCCACATAGATGATATTTGTTTCCACATCAGTAGCCAATACAAATAGCGGCTCAACCGTTCCGCCCACAGCTAAACCCTTACGCTGTCCAACCGTAAAAAAATGAGCTCCATTGTGTGTACCCACTTCTTTGCCGTCTGTTTGTATGTAGGTGTATTTTTTTGCCAAACCCTCAGGGGTTTCTTTACGGGGTTGGGCGTACATAGGGTGGGTATCGGGCACTTGAATAATCGTTCCCTTTTTCACTGCCAATTTTTGCTGTAAAAAATCGGGAAGGCTTACTTTTCCAATAAAGCACAACCCTTGGGAGTCGCGTTTTTCAGCAGTAATAAGCCCTTGCTCCGCTGCAATTTTGCGCACCTCACTTTTTTGCAATCCGCCAATGGGAAATAGGGTTTTTGATAACTGCGCTTGTCTTAACTGACACAAAAAATAGGATTGGTCTTTGTTGGCGTCTGCACCGGCAAGAAGGCGGTAAGTGGGTACTTCGGCAAGCTCAGTATCCACGGCAGGCTCGTCTGCCGTCGAGGCAGGCTCAGTAACGGTATCTTTTTGGCAATAATGCCCCGTAGCAACAAAATCTGCACCCAAAGAAAGTGCGATATCCAAAAACACATCGAATTTTATTTCTCGATTGCAAAGCACATCAGGGTTTGGGGTGCGTCCACGCTGATATTCGGCAAACATATAGTTCACAATTCGGGCTTTGTACTGCTCGCTAAGGTCTACGGTTTGAAACGGAATGCCTAATTTTTCTGACACAAGCATGGCATCGTTACTATCTTCCAACCAAGGGCATTCGTCAGATAGCGTTACAGAGTCGTCGTGCCAGTTCTTCATAAACAAGCCAATGACCTCATAGCCCTGTTGTTGCAACAAATAGGCTGCTACGCTAGAGTCTACGCCTCCTGAAAGTCCAACAACAACTCGTTTTCCTTGCATGGCACAAAGGTAAGGAAGTTAATAACCACACACCCTCAAAGTATGGACGTGCCCTTTTAACTTATTTACGAAGTTTTTTCTGACGCTCGGCTTCTTCCATCATTTCAGCCATTTTGCGCTGAAAGCGGTTTTGCTTTTTAGGTTTCTTTTTGTTTTCCTCAATTTGTGCGTGAATTTTATCTTGATCAATGATAACATTCTTCACAACCACCATAATGGCAATCATTAACAAATTCGAAACCACATAATACAAACTAAATCCACTCGCGTAATTGTTAAAGAAAAACAACATCATTACGGGCATGAGGTACATGATAAATTTCATGTTGGGCATGCCGGGTTGTGTGGGTTGCATTTGCTGTCCCGTAGTCATACGGGTATAGAAAAATATAGCCACAGAAGCTAGCAAGGGAAACAAACTAATGTGATCTCCATAAAAAGGAATACTAAACGGCAGCTCGGCAATAACGTCATAAGAAGATAAATCATCTGCCCACAAAAACGATTTACCCCGCAGCTCATAGGCTATAGGGAAAAAGTAGAACAGTGCAAAGAAAACCGGCATTTGTAGTAGCGCAGGAATACAACCCGCAAGTGGACTTGCCCCTGCTTTTGTATACAACTTCATGGTTTCTTGCTGACGCTTGGTGGCATCGTTTTTATACTTTTCGTTCAAGGCAGTGATTTCAGGTCTAAGCACCCGCATTTTCGCCTGAGAAACATAGGATTTATACAACACAGGAGACAACACCAAACGCACGATAATAGTGAGTAAAATAATGGCAATCCCGTGTGGTACTAAGCTCGTAAGAGAACCAAAAAGCGGATAGAAAACGGAGCGGTTTATCCACCCAATAAGTCCCCAACCAAACGAAATACTCTCGTAAAGATTTTCATCGTAATTCTTTAATATGGCATAATCGGTAGGCCCCATATACCAATCAAAATTGGCTTGGAAACGGTTGCGCTGATACGGCAAAGTGGTTTCGGTAGAAAATCCTTTCAAATAGGCCGATGCTTCCACATCTTCTTCTGTTTTGGATACAGATGCTAAACTTGCTTGTTCAAAAGGTTGTTCTGGAATAAGAATGCTGCTAAAAAAGTGTTGGCGGTAAGACACCCATTCCACGTTTTTCTCTTTTTCATCATCATCACCAGTAGCTGAAAGTGTACTGTATTTGTCGTTTTCATGACGGTATGCCAGCTGCGTATAACGGTTTTCGTATTGTGCGCTTTTCGCTTGACGAAACCCGTCCATAGTCCATGAGAATGTGGCAGGAATAGCAGTGTCTAAGGTATTTTCAATTCCTTCCGCGACAACTTCAAAACCAAAGCGATATCCCGATTTTGGCAGCGTATACACAAACTCAATAAAAGCATTTTCATCTATGGTGGAGCGAAGGCGTAATTGCTGACCGCTTTCGTTTTCGGAAAGACTTGGCGAAAACATCAAAAACTTGGTTTGCAACAATTGTCCCGAAGCCGTGGTAAATGCGATATTTAAGGCATTACTTTCGTTGTTTATTAGGTATAAATCCTCCTTTAGATAATTTACTTCCCCATTGAGCAACACTTGCTCCATAAAACCGCCTTTTGTAGAAACTCCCAACGTGAGCACCTCATTTGAAAAAGTGATGGTTTCTTTGGCAACCGCCTCTGTAGGGATGGCTGTAGGCACTTCAACTGTAATTTCAGCAGCAGGAATTTCAACCGTTTGAGTAGCTTCTGCAGTTTGTGCTTTTTGGGTATCTACTTGTGCCAAATCTTCGGCAGATTGAGTGTACATCATCCAGGTGAAAATCCCAAAAATGAGTACCATTCCTATGATTTGTAAGGGGTCTATACGACGTTCTTCCATGCGTAATTATTTCGTTTTTGCATTTTGGCTACATGCCCGCACAAAAGCGGAAAATAGCGGATGGGGATTTAATACTGTACTCTTGTATTCGGGGTGATATTGGACGGCTACAAACCAAGAGTGGGCTTCAATTTCTACAATTTCAGCAAGTCCAGTATCGGGATTTATACCGGTAGCTTTTAGTCCTCGATCTGTTAATGCCTCCAAATATGAATTATTAAGCTCATAGCGATGACGATGGCGCTCACTGATTGCATCTGATTGGTATATTTCACGCACACGGCTGTTTGGAGAAAGTGTACAATCCCAAGCTCCAAGACGCATTGTGCCCCCTTTGTTTTCTACTTCTTTTTGCTCATCCATAAGGCTAATCACCGGATGTGGCGTGTTTTCATCCATTTCGGTTGAGTTGGCATCTTTTAGCCCCAAAACATTACGAGCATATTCAATAACTGCCATTTGCATCCCCAAACAAATCCCAAAAAACGGGATATTGTTTTCTCGAACATATTGAATGGCATTGATTTTTCCTTCAATACCTCTAGAACCGAAGCCAGGAGCTACAAGCAATCCATGAAGTTGGTCAAGTACTTCTCCACAACTTTCGGGGGTTAATTCTTCAGAGTGAATCGAAACTACCTCAACCTTAACTTCGTTAGCAGCACCAGCATGAATAAACGCCTCTAAAATAGATTTATAGGAATCCTGTAATTCGACGTATTTCCCAACCAACCCTATACGAATATGCTGTTTAGGGTTTTTATACCTAGACAAAAAGGCTTTCCATTGTGTTAGATCGGGTTCCAAATTATCAGGCAAAGACAACAAGTCAAGCACCACCCGGTCTAAGCCTTCCTCTAGCATGAGTAAGGGCACATCGTAAATGGTATCTGCATCAATAGACTGGATAACCGCTTCGCGTTTTACGTTACAGAAAAGCGCAAGCTTGTTACGGATATCGTCCGATAGTTCATGTTCTGTTCGACACACCAAAACATCGGCATTAATTCCGCTTTCCATCAGCGTTTTTACAGAGTGTTGGGTAGGCTTTGTTTTGAGTTCAGCTGCTGCTGACAAATACGGCACCAGTGTCAAATGAATCACAATACAGTTTTCACGACCCAATTCCCAACGCAATTGGCGTACCGCCTCAATGTAGGGCAGGGATTCAATGTCACCAACAGTACCGCCAATTTCGGTAATAACCACATCGTATTCTCCTGTAGAGCCCAGCAGTTGCATGCGCTCCTTAATTTCGTTGGTAATGTGCGGAATAACCTGTACCGTCTTACCCAAAAACGCTCCACGACGTTCTTTATCAATCACACTTTGGTAAATACGTCCCGTAGTTACATTATTGGCTTGTGAGGTTCGCACGTTTAGGAAACGCTCGTAGTGTCCCAAATCAAGGTCAGTTTCAGCACCATCATCGGTAACAAAACACTCCCCATGTTCATAGGGGTTTAGGGTTCCCGGATCAACATTAATATAAGGGTCAAACTTCTGAATAGTGGTTTTGAGCCCACGCGCTTGAAGTAATTTAGCCAACGACGCGGAAATGATGCCCTTCCCAAGTGATGATGTAACTCCTCCGGTAACAAAAACGTATTTGGTTTCAGGCATAGCTTGATTACAATTAAAGTGGCAAAAATACAAAGAATAAACTACCTATCGGGTAGCGAATCCAGTACAATGCTCGGTGGTTTAACTTCAATGGTTTCAAAACCTTGATGTTGAATGGTATAGGTCGCCGTATTTTGATATCCCCCTCCAGGTGCGGGGTTATACTCAAATCGGTGTTGGAGTTGCTCTCCTAGCCCCAAAGAAAGCCCTTGCATAAGACTACGTTTTACAGCGATGCGCAAGGCAATATCAATCATCACATCAAAGCCTTTCAGTGCCGTGCGGTTTGGTATTTTCCCAAATCGCTTTTTATATCCCTCATCAAAGGTTACGCGTATGCTATCTCTTTTTTCATGGAAGTAACTGGGGTAGGTAAAGCGTAAATTTCCCAAGTGTTCCTGCGAAACATTAGGATCGTCATAAGTAGCAGCTCGGTAGTGTGTAAACAATTGCACTTGGCGATCTTCACGTTGTTGTGCGTTGAGCATAGAAGTCATACTGGTAACCAAATTCAAATCTTCAGATTCCAAAAACACCCAATTGGGGCGCGTGGGGGTCAGCAATGAGTCTACATCCTCGGGCTTTACAAAACCAAAGTTTTCATCGGGTCGCAATACCTCTGCCAAGGGGAATTGTTGTCGAAGTTTTAATGCTGTTTTTTGATTTTTTTCATCTGCTATGATAAGGATACACGGATTTTCTGTGACTGCATCCAATGAATCGATGTATTCAGAAATCCGCTGATTCAAGGTTTCTCTACTAGGAATCGTATTAAAAGATGTCTTGTACTGTTGATATTTCCGTGTTGTTAAGGGAGATATAACGGGGATGTTAAAAAACGTAAGGGCTTGTGCTACCCTGCTCACATTATCGGGAGTAAAGGGTCCAATCACGGCATCAAACTTAGAAAAATCGTGTTGGTTGAGCAGTTGCTCTACGATATACCGTTGATTTTCTGTATCAAAAACCGATAGTTCCACACTCAACCCTGCGTTATTTATGCTGTCGGCTGCATGAAGCATACCCGCATAAAAATCGAGAGCAACCGTAGTGAGATTGCGTTCGCTAAGTGTTTTTTGGGTCTGCAAAACGGAATCCAATTCGATACGAGAAAGACGAAAGGGCGCCATCAAAGCAATGCGCACAACAGGCGTAACAAAAGTACTGTCCCAAAAACTGGGCTTTGTCAATGGATCCTTTTGTTGAACTAGAGTGTCGGCTTGAATTTTTGGAATTTTAAGCACCATACCCACTTGCAAATCAACACTTAAAAGTTCGGGGTTCAAGGCTTCCAATTGTGCTCTGGTCAGCCCTAGCTTTTGTTCCAATCGATAAAATCCTTCTCTTGGCTGTACCGTGTAATAACTAAACTGTGCAGCCTGTTCTTCAGCGGTTTTCTCGGGAACATTAAGGATTGCCCCAACAGAAAGCGTGTCTTTTAGTTGTGGATTAAGCGCACGTAAGGAGTCAATCGAAATCCCGTAGGTATAGGCAATACGCCAAAGGGTTTCTTTGGGCTGCACGATATGTTTCGCCCCTTTTTTAGGCTCGGGCAATTGTACCGTTTTTTTATAGCGTGGGATTTTGAGTTTATCTCGTTTTCGGATGCCTTTTTTCGCATAGGGATTGTGCGCAATAATTTGCTCGGGGGTGATATCGTAACGCGATGCAATGGCAGCTAAGGTTTCCTTCTTTTTTACCTTATGCACAATAAAATGTGACACTTCAGTTTCTTGGGAAAATCCAAAAAAACTGCACAGCATCACAGCAATTACGATAAAAAACTTACTCCCACTCAATCGTAGCGGGGGGTTTTGAACTGATATCATAGACCACACGGTTAATTCCTGGGACACGATTAATGATTTGGTTTGAAATTTCTTGTAAAAACTCATAAGGCAAATGTACCCAATCTGCCGTCATTCCGTCTGTGGAGGTTACTGCGCGAAGGGCAACACACTTCTCATAGGTACGCTCATCACCCATCACCCCTACCGATTGTACTGGCAAGAGCATTACGCCCGCTTGCCAAACATCGTCATACAGCCCGTGGTCACGCAACCCTTGAACAAAAATCGCATCTGCCTCTTGAAGCATCTTTACGTATTCGGCGGTAATATCTCCCAAAATACGAATGGCAAGTCCCGGACCTGGGAAAGGATGGCGTCCCAAAATTTCCTTGGGCATATTCATACTTGCACCTACCCTACGTACTTCGTCCTTGAATAGCATGTTTAGGGGTTCCACTACTTTTAACTTCATAAAATCAGGAAGTCCGCCCACATTGTGGTGCGACTTAATGGTTGCCGAAGGACCATTCACCGAAACCGATTCAATAACATCAGGATAAATGGTTCCCTGCGCGAGCCATTTGGCACCTTCCACTTTGTGTGCTTCGTCATCAAAGACATCTATAAAAACACGTCCAATAATCTTGCGCTTGGTTTCGGGATCGCTTACGCCCGCCAACTCACCTAAAAACTGTGCTGATGCATCTACACCCTTTACGTTGAGCCCCATGTGCTCGTATTGGGCGAGAACATCTGAAAATTCATTTTTGCGCAACAATCCGTTATTGACGAAAATGCAATGCAAATTTGCCCCAATAGCTTTGTGCAACAATATGGCAGCCACTGACGAATCTACACCTCCACTCAAGCCTAAAATGACTTTATCATCGCCCAATTGCTCTTTTAAATTTGCAACAGTAGTATCCACAAAAGCATCAGAAGTCCAATCGGGAGTAATTCCTGCTATGTCTACCAAAAAGTTTTGCAGCAGTTGCTTACCATCCATAGAATGATATACTTCAGGGTGAAATTGAATCCCAAAAGTCATGTCGTTGTCCATCACATAGGCTGCGTTAGCAACGTCTTTGGTAGAGGCTAATTGCGTGGCATGGTCGGGTAATTTTTTTATGGTATCGCTATGGCTCATCCACACTTGTGAGTCAAGCGGAATTTGATGCAAAAACGGGTGAGCTTCAACCTTAGCCAAGCGTGCACGTCCGTACTCTCGCGTATTCGACGGTGCCACTTCACCCCCATTAAAATGTGCCAGATATTGTGCACCATAACACACGCCCAACAAAGGAATTTTAGTTCTGATAGCACTTAGATCGGGATGCGGAGCATCTTCGGCACGTACCGAATAGGGCGAACCCGAAAGGATTACGGCCTTAAACGTTTTAATATCTTCAGGAATACTGTGAAACGGATGGATTTCACAAAAAATAGAGAGTTCTCGAACACGGCGGGCAATCAACTGCGTGTATTGCGAGCCAAAATCAAGGATGAGTACTTTGTTTTGCATATGCAAAAATACAACTAAAGTTTGGTGTCGGTTATTGCCTTAACATTAGTTTTTAACACTAAAATAACAGATTAGTATTGCACAATATTCAGTCCAGAGGGGCATTTGGCGAGGGTGTCTTTAAGGTGCTGTGTAAAGCCAGATAGCTCCTGTCCGTCTAAAAATTCAGAAAAATGAGCTGTGCGCTCTTGCAATTTCCCGTTTGGAAAAAGTTCGTTTTGAATATCGGTTATGCGAATGATTTGATCTTGTAGTTTAATACGCTGTGCTTTTAAAAGACGTTTCTCAAGGGTGTTTAATCCTTTAAACTGCTTTTTTTCTTGGGCATCTACGGCTCCCAAAAAGGATTTGTCGGTTTGTTGCGCCAATTCACGCAGCGAGTTAAATTGAGCTTCCAGCACTTCACGTTGAGCAGAAAAATCAATATCAATATCGCTAATTTGACGTACCCTTTTGTTGATAAATGATGCCTTTGGTAAGAATAAGTCTTGCAATGGTAACGCTAATTTGGTGCATTTTTTTAGCTGTTTTTCTCGCATCAGCAACACAGCGGAACGGTGTTGAAGTAACGGATAGGAAACACCAAATGCCTCAAATGTACTTTTTAGTTGCAGCCAATACGACAATTCACCCCCACCGCCCACATAAGCAATGTTAGGCAATATGCATTCTTGATACAGCGGACGCATTAG
>CAZSSZ010000043.1:0-9687 GCA_964609755.1 uncultured Flavobacteriaceae bacterium
TTTCACATTTTCACCGTTCAACCAAAATCCGGTTTGGGTATCCCAAGCAACTGTTTTAAATCCGAAAGTGGTAACCACCTCGTCTATAACTTTCTTACCTTCAAGAATTTGGGTAACGGCTTTGTATAATGTTGGCGTTTCAGGACTCCATAATTGTGGGCTGTCCACTGCCAGCAAAACCGTTTCTTTGGAGTTTTCAATTTTTTTACGTGTCGATGTTAGCAATTCACCAGATGCACTATAGAGTTGAACGGCATATTTTAACTTGTTTAGGTCTCCCTGAAATTCGGTCTCTACCTTTACAAGAGCCTTATTGACTTCAATGTTAGGCGTGGTAATAAAAACCCCATTGGGTTTGATGTGCGTGTTATCTACTTCAATCAGTTTTACAGAAGCATAAATACCACACGGGTGATACCATCTTGCCGAAGGTTCTAAGGTGTTATCTACGCGCACGGCAATGGTGTTGCGTCCTTCTTTGAGAAAGGAAGTAACGTCATACCTAAAACTAATATAGCCATACGGTCTTTTTCCAATATAATTTCCATTTACCCAAACTTCGCTGTTCATATACACTCCATCAAAATTGAGATAGATTGTTTTGGAAAGACGTTCTTTTTCGAGATTAAAATATTTTCGATACCAGCCGATGCCCCCATCGTGGTACCCCCCACCTTGACCTTGGTCGCCGCCATTGCGCACACCCTTTTCAAAAGACCAATCGTGAGGTAAATTTAGCCGCGTCCATTGATCCTCATCTTGTACAGTCGCATTTGAAAACGAAGGCGTATCCTTATCTAAAATAAATAACCAATCATCATTAATAACCGTTTCTTCTCTTTGTGCAATACCGAGAAAAAAGAGACTCGAAAAGAATAGCATTAGGTATGTTTTGTAGTTGTTTTTACACATGGTTTGATTGTTGTTAAAATTTATATGAATCACTTCTTAATACGTATTTACTGATTAATTTTTTTGACACCTTCTTTGGTAGCGTAAATTTCTTTAATGGTTCCATCTTCGTTATAGTACAAATACTCTATACAGGTGTTTCTTCTGAATTTTGTTCCACCATTCCAGTCTTGTACATGATAGAAAAAATAATCTTGCCCCTTGTAATTTACTATAGAATGGTGGTCTTGACGTTGTTTTGGATTGAGTCCACCTTTGTACTCAAACGGTCCGTATGGGCTATCACCCATAGCATAAAAACCACCTAATCCGGCATTGTATGAAAAGTAATATTTCCCATTGAATTTATGCATATAACTGGCTTCAAAAAAGTTTTTATAACCATAGTCAATAGTCCTGGGTTCTTCCGCAAGCTCTAGTAAATTGTCTTTTAACAAGGCTACTTTAGGGGTTCTAACGCCCCAATACAGGTAAGTTTTTCCATCGGAATCAGTAAACACACAAGGGTCAAGCCATGCGCCTTCCACACCCTCAATCCAACCCATATCCGTAAAAGGACCCTGAGGAACATCACTTACAGCAACCCCACATCGCATATCTTCCTTTGAACCTTTTACAGAGTGGGGATATATGAGGTAGTATTTATTATTCTTAAATATGGCAGTAGGTGCCCACATCCAGCCTTTTGCGCCCCAGGGGATATCTTTTGAGTGCAATACCTCGCCGTGATCTGTCCAGTTTTTCATATCCGTAGAAGAAAAAGCGCGATACCCATCCATAGTGTCATAGTTAACAGCATCTTCCATGTCGTGAGATGTATACATCCAAACTTTACCATCTTCCCATATATGTGCCGATGGATCTGCAGTTCTAACATGACGAATCACAGGGTTGTTTTGGGTTGTCTCTGCGGCTACCTCTTGGGTTTTTGTATCATCATTTTTTGACTGACGTTCTGTAAAGGTACATCCGACAAAGAGCGCAAGGCATAAGAAATATGTTCCCAAAAGTTTCATACACCTATTGTTTGGATGTAAAGGTGTATGTTCCCGACTCAACCAACAGTGTAGTACTGTTTCTATCTGCATGCACGTTTTCTATCACTCCCCTATCATTGTAAGGTTCCAGATTCCCTGGAATAACAATTGTGGCAGTCGTATTTGGTGGCACGGTAACCGATAACGTAAACTCGCCTGCCTTGATTTCCCAAGAAGAAGCTACTTTTCCATATGGGGTATTCAACGTAGCAGATGCTGCCCGTAAAGGCTGTAAGGGTTGTGGTGCAATACGAATGGTTTTATACCCAGCACTCTGTGGAGCGATACCTGCTAAGCGTTCATACAGCCATTGTCCAATAGCCCCATAGGCGTAATGGTTCAAACTATTCATGCGTTGCGGATTAAAACCCTCCGCCTTACTGTAGCTGTTCCAACGCTCCCACATCGTAGAAGCCCCTTGATTAATGGAATAAAACCACGAGGGATACGTTTCTTTGAAAAGAATATCTCGCATTAGAGTGGTTTCTCCTATTTGATCAAGGACAATGGGGAGTAATGGTGTCCCCAAGAAGCCTGTGCGTAAATGATTGTCTGCCGCTTTTATTTTTTCGAGCAAATGAGGAATCGCCTTTTCTTTCATTTGAGGGCTCAGCAAATCAAATCCTAGTGCCATCAAATATCCCGTTTGTGTGGGAAGTGAGTTTATAATTTCACCTTTTTTATTAAAAAAATGCGCCTCAAAAGCGGTTGAAACGGTTTTAGCAATCGACTCATAGGCAACGGCATCTTGATCATTCCCAATAATTTTAGCCGCTTTTGCAGTGAGTTTTGCCACATAGGCATAATAGGCCGTTCCAATCATGGATTTGGAAGTATCTCCTTTTTTATTTTCCTTTTCAATGGGATTCGGTTGTAACCAATCCCCAAAAGTGTTCATAGACGAAATGTGATTTTTGGAAGCACTTTCATGAAATGAAACCCATTGTTTCATCATATCAAAATTCTCGACTAAAACTTGCTTGTCACCGGTTCGAAAATATATCTCCCATGGAATTACAACGGCAGCATCCCCCCAGCCAGAACTCGCCACATTATTTTTTAACACATCGGGCACAACAAACGGAATACCGCCATTGTCAAACTGTTCTTCACGCAAACTTTGTAACCAGCTTGACCAAAACGAATGCACGTCGGCATTAAAAATGGAAGTAGGCGCAAACACCTGAGCATCGCCCGTCCAACCCAATCGCTCGTCGCGTTGAGGGCAATCGGTAGGAATATCAAAAAAGTTTCCGCGTAATCCCCAAATAATATTGCCTTGAAGTTGATTTAATTTTTGGTGTGATGACGTAAATGTGCCTTGCTCCTCAAAATCAGAATATTGCACCAAACCTGTTACCCAATCTGTAGCGGGTTCATAAGAAGCATCATAACCGCTTAACTCTACAAACTGAAACCCATGAAAGGTAAAGGTAGGCGACCAAGATATTATGCCATCCTTCGCAGCAATGTAATAATCTGTTGATTTAGCAGATCGGTAGTTCTGTGTGTAAAAAGTCCCATCGGGCTGCAACATTTCTGAAAACCGAATTTTGAGTGTATCCCCTTTTTTCATGGGAACTTTCACTAAGGGAACACCCACCATATTTTGCTTTAAATCAAAAATCACAGCGTTATCTCTTTTCAAAATGCTTTTTGCGCTAAGCTTGTGTTTGGTTTTAACGGAATAATGCCGTTTTGGTTGAAGTTTTACGTCCTCTTGTACAGAACTTGTAATTACCTTTCTCCAATTTTCATCATCAAAATCAGCGGTTGTCCAATTGGGCATCTCATAATTGGCATCATAGGTTTCTCCATCATAAATTTCGGAAAACCGAATGGGTCCATCTGTAGTAGCCATCCAAGAAGCATCAGAAACAATTTGTTGTTTTGAACCATCTGACAGTTCAATTTCAAGTTGCGCCAATAATTTTGGGGAATCAGCCTCCCCAAAACGTGTTTTACTCCACCCCAGCCTTCCAGCATACCAACCCGATGCCAAGGTGGCAGCCAAAATATTTTTTCCAGATGCCAAATAATCGGTAACATCATAGGTTAGGGTTTCAATACGCTTTTGATAGGGTGTCCATCCTGGAGACATCACATCATCACTGATATTTTCCCCATTAAGATACACATCAAAAACACCTTTTGCGGTTACATGCAACTTTGCAGAAACAACTTTAGCATTTAGCTCAAATCCTTTTCGCAGGTATTGTGGGGTATGTATAATAACATCCCGCGTGCCCTTAATACTATCTTTTGCAGTATCAAGCCCAATCCAGCTTCCTTTCCAGTCCGAATTTTTCAAAAGTCCCATTTCTATGGTATTGACCTCACTCCAAGGGGAAACTTCTCCATTTTGATTCCAGTACCTAACCTGCCAAAACACACGTTGCCCTGACGAAAATGGTGTTCCTTGATAAGGAACCCATGTCGATTGATTGGAAAGCTGCTTTTCTGAGTTCCACAAATCGGCATTTTCAGGCAGTTTCTTGGCATCACTAGCCACAACAATCTGATAAGCCGTTTGGTTAACACCTATTTTATTGGCAGGCAATTGCCATGAAAATGTGGGAGATGCGTCATAAAACCCAATGGGGTTTTTAAATCCCTCGGATACTGTAGTGCTATGAGGTGCAGCACTAGTGCCATTGGAACAAGACACCATGAATGATGTTATAATACCAAAAGACAATAGGGTAAAAAATACATGTTTAAGACTTCGCATATTGTTTAAGTTTATTCGTGAAGCAATTTTTAAATAATGCATCAGAAAACTATCCTGTTCTTTCTGTGAAAAAGCCGCTTTAATTCGCGAATGTTTATCGCTTGTTTCTATTGGTTGAACTCCGAATAACCAATTCCGAATGTAAAACCAAAAGGGTATTTTCTTTTGAGGGGTTTTGAATTTGCTCAAAGATTAACTCGGCAGCGGCATGCCCCATCTGAAATGCTGGTTGGTCAACACTGCTCAGCGAGGGCTCCATAAGCTCATCTACAGGCTCGTTGTTAAATCCAATAATCGCAACATCTTGTGGAATATGTAATCCCCTTTCTTTAGCAGCTACCATGGCAGCTATCGCAATTTGGTCACTAAATGCCACAATACCGTCTGGTGGGTTAGGTCCATAAAGCAACTTGCGTGCGGTACTTATATTACTCTCTTTTGTCAATCCGCAAAAGGCAACAAGCTTTTGATTTGCTGGGATATTAGCATCCTTCAGCGCTTGACGATATCCTTGCAGACGGGTATTGCTAATCTGAAGCATCTCTGGTCCACCTAAAAAAGCAACGCTTTTACACCCTGTTGCAATCAAATGCTCAGCCGTATCATAGCCCGCTTTAAAATTATCAATCACAACTTTATCTGCAGCCACTTCATCGCATTGCCTGTTAAACAAAACCAAGGGAATCCCGTTGGATTTTAATTGATGTAAATGCGAGAACTCTTTTGTGGTACCCGCCAGAGAAACGATTAACCCTGAAACGCCCATTTTAACAAATTCGCTGATGATATTTTTCTCCCTTTCATAAGATTCATCAGACTGACAAATCACAATGTGCATATTGTTCGCTTCGGCTACCTTTTCAATTCCAGATATAGCCATGGCATACAAGTGGTATGAAAGTTTAGGTACAATGACTCCAATTAAAGGCATTTTTGCGGTAACCGCTGCAGCAGGAAATTTGGTTTCAAAGTACCCTAAATCTTTAGCAACAGTAAGCACTTTGGCTCGAACCGAATCACTAATCCGAGAATTGTTTTGCAACGCTCGAGAAACGGTGGCTATGGAAATGTGCAACTGACTTGCAATATCTTGTAATGTTACTTTCTTTTTTGACAAACCTTGGGTTTTAAGTAAAAAACAACAATGCAAATTTTTGCATTTTTCCAAAATCTAAAAAAGACCTCTTTGCATTGTCCAATATTAAAATTTATATTTGCTAATATAAACATATAAATGAAAATGTGCAATTTTTTGCGCACTTGTAAATTTAAATTTTTAACCTTTAACTCAATGAGTAAAACATACAAAATCGCTGTTGTACCTGGCGATGGCATCGGAAATGAAATTGTTCCACAAGGATATCGCGTTTTAGAAGCTGTAGCTGAAAAATATAATTTTAACATCACTTCCGAAACCTTTGACTGGGGTGCAAAATACTACCTTAAAGAAGGTAAATTCTTACCGGACAACGGCCTTGAAACCCTCAAAAATTTTGATGCCATTTATTTTGGCTCTGTTGGGCTTCCCGAAGTTGACGACACCCTACCGGCTAAAGATTACACTTTCAAGGTACGCACGAACTTCAATCAATATGTAAACTACAGACCTGTGCGAACCTATCCGGGTGTTGCGCGCCCGTTGCGTAGCGAAAAACATATTGATTTTGTAATTGTACGTGAGAATGTTGAAGGGGAATTTGTACAGATGGGCGGACAATACCTTCCCGAGTCGGCTGAAGGAATGGGAATTGACACAAGTGTATTTACCCGAAAAGGTATTGAACGCGTAGCACATTATGCTTTTAAGCTCGCTCGCAAAAGACGCAACAAAGTAACTCACATCACCAAATCAAATACGCTGATTAACAGCTTATCTTACTGGGATCGTGTGATCAAGGAGGTAGCTGCAGCATACCCAGATGTGGAGCACAATCAAATGTATATTGACAACTGTACAGCGAGTTTTGTCTTAAAACCTGAACAGTTTGATGTGGTGTTAACCACCAACCTTTTTGGAGATATTTTGAGCGATTTGGGAGGCGCTATCATGGGCAGCCTCGGCCTTGGAGGAAGCGGTAACATCAATCCGG
Organism: uncultured Flavobacteriaceae bacterium; assembly: GCA_964609755.1. Lineage (GTDB taxonomy): Bacteria > Bacteroidota > Bacteroidia > Flavobacteriales > Flavobacteriaceae > UBA7446. The sequence goes on from CAZSSZ010000043.1 coordinate 6,771, forward strand.
AAAAAGAGTTTCCTTCAATGTTTGAGCCGATACACGGTTCAGCACCCGATATTGCTGGGCGAAATAGTGCCAATCCTTATGGGCAAATTTGGTCAGCAGCCATTATGCTAGAGCATTTAGGCGAAGAAGCTGCAGCCAAAAATATTATGGAAGCCGTAGATAAAAGCACAAAAGAAGGGGTATTAACCGTAGATTTGGGCGGAAACGCAGGAACAAAAGATGTTGCTGACGCTGTAATTCGAAATCTATAGTACGCCATGAAACGCGTTATTGATTTAACATTAACGTATACCCATAGTTTTACTGGATTTTCAAGGGAATCTAGTAAAACTATGGAAAATGATGGGTGGAACGCCAGCACATTGACGTTCTACTCGCATTGCGGTACTCACATGGATGCTCCCATCCATTTCAACGCAAGCGAAAAAACCATTGACCAAATCCCTGTGGAAAATTTTATTGGAAAAGCATGGGTTGTCGATATACGGCATTTGGGCGCAAAAGCACTGATTACCACAGCGCACATTCCAAATGAAATTAAGAAGAAGTTTAGCCCAGGCGACAGCTTACTTTTTTGGTCAGGATGGTCTGCTCATGTAAACACACCCAAATACAGAGACGAGTTACCCAGAATAGACGAGTCGTTGGCACACTGGTGTGTTGCCAAAAAAGTTAAAATGATTGGCGTGGAACCCCCTTCTGTTGCCGATGTAAACAACCTAGACGAGGTTACCAAAATTCATAAAATACTACTCAACGACGTTCTTATCATTGAGGGGCTTACAAATCTTGAACAATTGCAATCGAATTGCGTTGAACTTATTGCGCTACCACTAAAAATCGGAGATGGAGACGGCGCTCCTGCACGTGTTATTGCCATTGAAAACTAAACATGCAAATTCCTTTAGCAGACATTTCGAATCAACTTCCTGAAGCGGATACGTTTGATTTTAGAAGTGAAAACAACAGCTTATTTGCTGCATCTGAAAGAACGTGTATTGTTATTGACGACGATCCCACAGGGAACCAAACGGTGTATGACATTCCTTTGTTAACATCATGGAGTGAAGCAACCATACATCGTGAATTTACAAACAAGACTCCCATATTTTTTATTTTAACAAACTCGAGGAGTTTGTCTGAACAGGAATCGACAGAAATATTTGAAGAAGTCTCTGAAAATATCCTTAGAGCAGCCCAAAAAACTGGACGGAAATTCACCATTATTAGTAGAAGTGACTCCACGCTTAGAGGGCATTTTTCGGAACTTGAAGCCATCAAAAAACCACATGAACACCACAACGGGATAACTGTTTTTGCGCCTGTTATGTTTGAGGGCGGCAGGGTTACTGTAAACGACACCCACTACATTTGTGAAAATGACGAATTGATTCCCGTAACAGATACGCCGTTTTCAAAGGATCACACCTTTGCATATACCCATGCAAATTTGACACACTACATCAACGAAAAAACAAAAGGGAAGGTTGCCGAAAAAGACATCACATCGTTGTCTGTCGAAGCCATTCGTGCCTTATCCGTTGAGGAGTTATGCCAACACATCCTAACAATTCCCAACAGCAAATTTCTTGTGCTTAACGCATTAAATTACAACGATTTAGATAAAGCAACACACGCCTTATTACTCGCAGAAAAAAAAGGGAAAAAGATTTTTTATCGCACCTCTAGCTCCTTTATACCCGCATATATTGGACAACAACCCAAACCATTACTAACACCCCAATCGGGTAACAGTAAAAAAGGAGGGCTAACCATAGTAGGGTCTTATGTGGCAAAATCTTCGTCACAGCTGCAATATGTTTTGGAAAACAACCCAGAAATTGAGGCTATTTGTATAGATGTCGCAGCATTACTAAACAGTAATATCAATAATTATTTAAAAGCTACAGTAAGTCAAATTGACCATGCCATTGACAACGGAAGGGATGTTGTCGTTTACACCAGTAGAGCGGTTATCACGGGAGAGAACACAGACGCTACCATACGGATTGCATCAACTGTTTCGCAAGCTTTAGTATCACTTGTCAATGGACTCAACACATGCCCAAAATATGTGTTAGCCAAAGGAGGAATCACCTCACATGATTTGGCCATAAAAGGGCTGCACATGAAACGGTCTGAGGTTATAGGTCAACTACTTCCCGGAATACCGGTTTGGAAAATGGGTACAGAAACCCGTTTTCCTGACTTGTTATATATTGTATTCCCTGGGAATGTTGGCGACCAAAAAACACTTTCAACATTAATACAAAAATTATCAAACTAACATTATGAGCACACGTATTCCAACCAAAAGATATGGTTTTTTTGTCGGGTCTTTTTTAATTACCCTATTACTGTACATAGACAGGGTATGTATTTCTTCTGCCAAAGATGCGATTACAGATGATTTGGCCTTGACAGACATACAAATGGGTTGGGTACTGAGTGCATTTGCATTAGGCTATGCCTTGTTTCAAGTGCCGGGGGGCGCATTAGGAGACAAATACGGCGTGCGGAAAGTAATGACCTCCATCATGGTTTTGTGGTCTGTTTTTACAGCCATGACAGGAGCCGCATGGAATTATGTTTCTATGCTTACAGCAAGATTTATTTTTGGTGCCGGCGAAGCGGGCGCATTCCCAAACATAGCACGTGCCGCTTTTTCTTGGGTACCCTTACAAGAGCGAGGCACTTTCCAGGGCATCAATTTTTCGGGTTCTAGGCTAGGTGCTGCTTTTGCCCTCCCATTGGTCGCCTATCTGATTGACGTTTGGGGATGGCGTACTATCTTTTACTTCTTTGGCGCAGTAGGCATTTTGGGAGCTGTTCTTTTTTATACACTCTTTAGAAACGCCCCTGAAGAACACAAAGGAGTGTCTGCAATCGAGAGGGATTATATCATAAAAAACCGACA
>CAZSSZ010000044.1:0-9674 GCA_964609755.1 uncultured Flavobacteriaceae bacterium
AATGGGCGTCCAGCTATCTCCCCTATTCTCGGATCGCCACACACGCTGTGAAGCAAAATACAAGCGCTTTGGATCGTGCTGACTCACCAATATAGGCGCATCCCAATTAAAGCGTTCGTAAGGCTCGTTTAAGCCGTTTTGCGGACGGATATACACCGCTTCGCCCGTGGTGCGGTCTACACGATGCAGGTTTCCTTGCTGCGACTGTGCATAAACAATATCTGGATTTCCGGGTTCTGTAGCGGGTTGGTGCCCATCGCCACCCAACAGAACAAACCAATCGGCATTGCTGATGCCATTGCTTTTTAGGGTTCTTGAGGGGCCGCCTTGCGTATTGTTGTCTTGCGTACCGCCAAAAATATTGTAAAACGGATAGGCATCATCCACGGCAACCTTATAAAACTGTGTGAGGGGCAGATTGTTGACAAACTTCCAGTTTTGGGTGTTGTCAAAAGATTCGTACAAGCCGCCATCGGTGCCAATCAGCAAATAATTGGGGTCGTCTTTTTTGAACACAAGTGCGTGACTGTCTACGTGCTTGTTGGTTTCGTTCATCTGGTAAAAGGTCTTGCCCCCATTTTCCGAAACCTGTACGTAGTTGTTCATCAAGAAGATTTTATCAAACACGTGGGGCGAGGCTATCAGTTCTTGGTAGTAATGCGGACCTGTGCCGCCAGAAACGGTATCGGACATTTTTGTCCAGCTTTCTCCCCCATTGGCAGAACGGTATACCGCCCCAGTACGGCGGTCTAACTCAATAGCTGCGTAGAGTACATCGGGGTTGATGGGCGAAATCGCTAAGCCGATTTTCCCCATATCGGACGTGGGCAGTCCTGTGTTTAGTTTGCGCCAAGTATCACCTCCATCAACAGATTTGTAGAGTGCCGTTCCGGGACCACCTCCCATATAAGCGGCTACGTTACGGTGGCGTTGCCAGCTTGCAGCGTACAGCACATCGGGGTTTCTGGGGTCGATTAGCAAATCGGTAGCACCCGTCCATTCGTTGAGGTCTAGGGTTTGTTTCCATGTGGCACCGCCATCTGTGGTTTTATACAATCCGCGTTCACCTCCAGAACTCCAAAGAGGCCCTTGCGATGCCACCCAAACGGTATTAGAATCTGTGGGGTGTACAACAATTTTTGAAATATGCTCTGAGGTTTTCAGTCCTTTGCTTTCCCAAGATTTTCCGCCATCACGGCTTACAAATAGGCCGTGTCCAATGCCTACATGGCGCCCACCCACATTTTCTCCGGTTCCCAACCAAACGGTTTGGGTGTTGCTCGGGTCAAGTGTAATAGCCCCCGTAGAATAAAAAGATTGATCGTCTGTTAGCGGTTTCCAAGTGGTTCCGGAATTTGTGGTTTTCCATACCCCCCCCGAACCCACGGCAACATACCAGATGTTTTCGTTATTGGGGTCAATGGCAATATCGGCAATACGCCCTGACATAAATGCGGGACCAATACTTCGAAACGAAAATCCACTTAAGGCGGTTTCTAAGGGATTTTTGTTCGCTTCCTTGTCTTGAGCAAAAAGGAAGCCAACAGATAAAAAAACAATAAGCGTTAGGTAGTGTAGTGATTTCATAATAAGCGATTTACGGTAATGGTGGTCTAATTTACGATTTTTCTTTAAAAGTCGCTTTGGCTTAGGAATATTACGAAATGGATGATACTAAACAAAATACTCATGTAGTCTATATTAGACAGACTACTTCCTACTCCACCGTAACAGATTTCGCTAAATTTCTAGGTTGATCTACATTACAGCCACGCAACACGGCAATATGGTAAGAAAGCAACTGTAAGGGCACAGTAGCTAAAATAGGTACTAAAGACTCCGTAATTTCTGGAATTTCAATTACGTGATCCGAAAGGGTTTTTACGCTTTTGTCGCCCTTAGTAACAATAGAAATAATCTTTGCATTTCTAGATTTGATTTCTTGAATGTTACTAACAATTTTTTCATAGTGTCCTTTGTTAGTAGCAATAACCACCACTGGCATATTTTCATCAATCAAAGCAATAGGACCGTGCTTCATCTCCGCTGCAGGATATCCCTCTGCGTGGATATATGATATTTCTTTAAGCTTTAATGCCCCCTCGAGTGCTGCAGGAAAATTGTATCCTCGACCCAAGTAAAGAAAATTTGCAGCATCTTTGTATTGATTCGCAATTTTTGCAATGGTTTTATCAAACTTAAGTACCTCTTCAATTCGTTCAGGAAGTGTTATCAGCTGAGTTGCAACACGGTCAAAATCATCGTTAGAGATCGTACCATTTAACTGACCAAGGCGAAGCCCCATCATGGTAATAATGGTTAACTGTGTAGTGAATGCCTTTGTTGAAGCCACTCCAATTTCAGGACCAGCGTGGGTGTAAGCTCCAGAATCTGTTTCGCGAGCAATAGAAGAGCCTACCACATTACAGATGCCAAAAACAAAAGCGCCCTTTTCTTTGGCAAGTTTAATGGCAGCAAGCGTATCAGCAGTTTCACCAGACTGTGAAATGGCAATGACAATATCGCCCTGATTTATAATGGGATTTCGGTATCTAAACTCCGAGGCATACTCCACTTCAACAGGAATACGTGCCGCATCTTCAAACAAATACTCTGCCACAAGTGCAGCGTGCCAAGAGGTACCGCAAGCCACAAGGGTAACTCTTGAAGCATTTTTAAAAACCTCTAAATGCTGTTCGATGCCAGAGATATTAATCTTTCTATCTTCAAGAAGAAGCCTTCCTCTAAAGGTGTCCTGAATTGCCTGAGGCTGCTCGTGTATCTCTTTAAGCATAAAATGATCATAACCTCCTTTTTCTATTTTTTCAAGAGATAATTGGATTTCCTGAATGTTTGGGGTAATGGCTTTATCATCTAAAACGGAATACATTTTAAATCCGTTTTTTCTAGATATAATTCCCATTTCATTATCATCTAAATACACCGTGCGTTTTGTGTATTCAATAAACGGCGAAGCGTCAGAAGCAATAAAAAATTCATCTGTTCCAATGCCTACAGCAAGTGGGCTACCAAGTTTTGCAACAATAATTTCATCCGGCATATCTGTGTCAAAAACCGCAATGGCATAAGCACCCACTACTTGAGAAAGTGCAAGCTGTACGGCTTTGCAAATCATAACATTTTCAGTTTGTTTTATATGCTCAATTAAGTTTACCAAAACCTCTGTGTCGGTATCCGATGAAAACTGAAACCCGTTATCAATAAGCATTCTTTTCAGTGAAGCGTAGTTTTCAATGATACCATTGTGTACAATAGAAATTTTTCCAGAATTCGAAAGATGTGGATGCGCATTAGTATCGTTAGGCACACCATGCGTAGCCCAACGCGTATGACCAATTCCGATGGTTTTTGAGTTTGTGGCATTTTTCTGAATTCGTTTTTCTAAATCAGAAACTTTACCCTTGGTTTTAATAATTTCAAAATCATTACCAAATAAGGCAATTCCAGCACTGTCATAACCTCTGTATTCCAAACGTTTTAACCCCTTAATAATGACAGGAAATGCCTCCCTATATCCAATATACCCAACAATTCCACACATATTTTTAAGATTATAACACTGCCGTTTAACTTTGCAAAATAAGGCAATTATTAAAAGTCCAAAATTAGCAAAAAAAGCAGCACCAGATAAAATGCATTTCATGACGCTGCAATGCGTACTTTTGCCCTATGCGAAGAAAAAAGCCAATTCTCCCCGTTGAAAACCTATCCATTGAGGGCATTGCCAAAAAAGGCAAAGGTGTAGGACGCACCCCCGATGGGCAAGTCGTATTTGTACAGGGTGCCATCCCTGGCGATGTGGTCGATGTAACCATACAAAAAAAAAGACGCCGACACCTAGAGGGAAAAGTTTCACATTTCCACAAAGAAAGTTCGGAAAGAATTACACCCAAATGCGCGCATTTTGGTACTTGTGGCGGATGCACTTGGCAACACATGGAATATCCCGCACAACTTCACCACAAACAACAGGAGGTTGTCGATGCCCTGAATCGTATTGGCGGTGTAGATGTAGCTGAATTTGCCCCAATTATAGGGTGCAAAAACACTTATGGCTATCGCAACAAAATGGAGTTTAGCTTTTCGGCTAGACGTTGGCTTACTCCAGAAGAAATTAACGGAAATGAACCCGTAACTGACAAAACCGCCCTTGGCTTTCATATCCCCGGAATGTGGGATAAAATTGTAGATATTGAGCATTGCCATTTACAAGAAGAACTTCCCAATCGCATTAGAAACGAAGTAAAAAAATATGCACGTCAAAATGAGTTGTCATTTTATGATGCCAGAGAAAAAAGTGGTTTTTTACGCTCGTTGATGCTTCGCAACACCCTTGCGGGCGAAATCATGGTGGTGATGCAATTTTTTTATGAGGACAAAAATGCACGAACAGCCTTCCTAGAGCATTTAAAAGTTACCTTCCCAGAAATTACTTCTTTACAGTATATTATAAACGAAAAAGCAAACGACACGATTTACGATCAAGAAATTGTCTGCTATCACGGTACGACTTTTATCACGGAACGCATGGATAATTTGGCATATCGCATTACGCCAAAAGCATTTTATCAAACCAATCCCGCACAGGCAGAAGTACTTTATGCCAAAGCCTTAGAATTGGCTGAGCTTACAAAAACAGATGTAGTCTATGACCTGTACACCGGACTGGGCACGATTGCGCAATATGTGGCGCATGCATGTGAAAAAGTAGTGGGCGTGGAATCGGTTCCTGAAGCCATAGCGGCAGCTAAGGAGAATGCGAAGCGTAACAATATCAACAATACTGCTTTTGAAGTTGGCGATATGCGCAAGGTTTTTACTGACGATTTTGTTGCGCGACACGGAAATCCCAATGTGATTATTGCAGATCCTCCACGCGATGGCATGCATAAAGATGTAATTGAACAATTACTTAAATTAAAAACACCTAAAATACTGTATATCAGCTGTAACCCACAAACACAAGCGCGTGATTTAGCACTGCTTTGTGAGCAATATGAAGTAAAAATAAGCCAAGCGGTAGATATGTTTCCACACACACAACATATAGAAAATATCGTACTTTTGAAACTCAAGAAATGAACAAATACTCCTACTTCATACTGTTGTTAGCTACAGCTTTTTTCAGCTGCGAACCAGATGATATTTGCCTTGCCGAAACACCGGGTACACCAAATCTAATTGTTGTCTTTTACAATGAAGCCAACCCTGAAGTTAAGAAATCCGTTACAGATTTACAGGTTAAAGGGGTTGGCACTGAAGGAATTGCACATACAGGCACCGCAGACTCTATTGTCATTCCATTAAAAACAAAACTTTACTCCACTTCATTTGTGTTCACAACGACCGTCAACAATACCAGTTCTAGCGATACGCTAACTCTAAATTACGACACCCAAGATGTGTTTATTAGTCGGGCATGTGGTTATAAAACGACCTTTACTAATTTGACTTCTGAGCTTTCAAATTCTGCAGTTTGGATAAAAAAAATAGAAATAGTAAATACTTCAATTTCAGACAGTAAAACAACTCATGTTAAAATATTACATTAATTTTTTGATCCTATTGTTTTGCAGTCAAATTTGGGCGCAAAACGAAGCAAAAGCCGATAGTTTAGCTAACGAAATCCGCTATGGACTTCGTTTGGGCGTAGACATGAGTAAGCCCATTCGCATGTTTCTTGAGCCAGACTATAAAGGGCTTGAGCTTGTGGGAGATTACCGACTCACACGCAATCTTTTTATTGCTGGGGAATTGGGCAACGAAACCAAAACAGTAAATAAAGATGCCGTACATTTCAAAACCTCAGGTTCTTACCTAAAACTCGGCGTAGACTACAACGTTTATGACAACTGGGCTGGCATGGATAACCTTATTGTTGTTGGATTTCGTTATGGGTTTAGTCGTCACCAGCAAACCCTTTTGGGATATGAAAGGCTAATAAACAACCGTTACTGGCAAGAAGACAATCAAGTAACACTAAGTACTCCCAAAACCTACGATGGACTTAATGGACATTGGATTGAGTTACAATTAGGTATAAAAGCAGAACTTTTGCGAAACCTGTATATGGGAATAAGCATTCAAATGCACCGCTTAATTTCAGACAAAGACCCCGAAAACTTTGAAAACCTATTTATTCCAGGATTTAATAAGGTGTTAACGGACAACCCCTATGGGGCTGGTCTAAACTACACCATCAGCTATCAAATTCCCATTTTCAAGAAGTAATCAGCATTTTTTAGGTGTTTTTTTCCATGGGTACTTCACCCATAGCTCCTCCCCTTTTACCAAGAATTTGGGCGCACAAAAACTTGCCAATACCGCCGAGCCCAACAACAAAGGCAAATATGGCAACGGTAGTAATACTCCTATACCTATTCGAAAGAAAACGAATAATACACCAAACACAACGAGATTTAGAATTAAGGCTTTAGTTTTTACGCGCATTTATGATGATTTTAGTTTATGAAGTTTTTTGGTTCCACTGTACAGCTCGTATTTCACCAATTTGCTTTCCAGTTTTCCGTTAAACAATTTGATTTTTCTCGAGGGGCGCAAACCTACAGACTTAATAGCTTCAAGGTTTGAGGTAATTAACCAAGCGTTTGTTCCGGCGTAGTGTTGCTTTAGCGTATCTCCAATGCGCTTATAAAATACATGTACATCAATGGGAAGTCGCTCTCCGTAAGGCGGATTAAAAGCTATATGAAGTGGTTTTTCTGGTTGCTCTTTTTGCGTTTGGAAAAAATCGTTTTGCGAAATGGTGATAAACTCCGAGAGGTTTGCGTTTTGCACATTTTGCTGCGCCTTACCTACCGCAGAGGGTGCTTTGTCATAACCTGTTATTGTATGCGGAAACTCACGCACTTTTTTCAACGCCGATTCTTCTATTTTGGTATAAAGTTCATCATCCCAATCCAACCATTTTTGAAAGGCAAATTCCTTACGGTTCAGGTTTGGAGGAATGTTACAGGCAATCATAGCAGCCTCAATAAGTAAGGTGCCACTACCGCACATAGGATCTAAAAAATCGGTTTCACCCCTCCAACCCGATAGCAACAACATTCCAGCTGCCAAAACCTCATTAATGGGAGCAATATTTGTAGCGCCCCGATAGCCACGCTGATGCAAGGAGTCGCCCGAACTATCCAAGGAAACTTCAACAAACCTGTCTGTTACATACAAATGAATACGCAAATCTGGAAAATCCTTGTCCACACTAGGACGACTTCCTGTACGCTTACGAAACCTATCCACCAAACCGTCTTTGGCGCGCTGCGCCACATACATACTGTTTTGGGCTTTTTGCATCATAACCGTTGCACTGATGGCAAACGTATGTTCTGTGGTCATATACTCCTCCCAAGGTAGTTGTAGCATGGCATCATAAACATCATTTTCAGAAGAAATCGTTTGTTTGCCTATAGGCTTAAGAATACGTAGTGCGGTGCGCAAGCACAGATTTGCTTTATACATAAACCCCGTATCGCCTACAAATTGTACATTGCGAACGCCTGTTTGCACAGATTGTGCACCCAATTGCTTGAGTTCCTGGGCTAAAATTTCTTCAAAACCAAAGAGGGTTTTGGCAACCATAGGGAACAAACCCTGTTCGTTCTTTTTCATGGGGCTAAAATAGTTTAAATTTGCAGGATGACAGAAGCTAATCCTGCATGGTATAAAACGTGGTTTGACACCCCTTTTTACCACACCTTGTATCAAGACAGAAATATAGATGAAGCGCAGTTTTTTCTACAAAACCTTATTAACCACCTCCAATTAAAGCCTGACAGCAATATTTTGGACATCGCCTGTGGACGTGGACGGCACGCCTTGTATTTGGCAACACAAGGCTTTACCGTTACAGGAATTGATTTAAGTCCAAACAGTATTTTATATGCTCAAAATGAAGCGGCTACCAAGAGCATAGACGCGCAATTTTATGTGCACGATATGCGTACTCCAGCTAAACAACTCGCAGATGTGGTACTTAACATATTTACCAGCATAGGCTATTTTGAGGATAAAAAAGACAACACCAAAGCTATACAGGCATTTTATGATAGCCTAGTGCCGGGGGGTGTCGCAGTAATTGATTTTTTGCATGTGCCATGGGTTCAAAAGCATTGGGTAGCGGATGAAGTTACTACAAAAGGAGATGTTACATTTACCCTAAAGCGCAGCTTTTACGATGGTTGGATTAAAAAGGACATTGGTTTTGTTCATGAGGGAAAGCCTTTTTCCTATTCAGAGCGTGTGGCGGCATTGGGGCTTTCAGATTTTAAAGAAATGTTTAATAAGGTTGGGTTTACCATTAAGGATGTTTTTGGTGACTACAACCTCACGCCCTTTGACTCCGAAACGGCTAAACGCTTAATTTTAGTAGTCCAAAAATGAATATAGTACTTCCCTTTTTTTCAGTGATTTTGGGCGCAGTTCTGGTCTTAGCGGGGGCAGCAAAATCGCAAAAATATCTAAAGCTATTATTAGCCTTTAGTGGTGCTTTTTTATTATCTACTACGGTTACAGCACTTTTACCAGAAGTTTTTGACCACGCTGAAACAACTATCAGCTACTGGATTTTAGGAGGCATAGTAGTGCAAATTATACTGGAAAATCTTTCGAAAGGTGCCGAACACGGGCATATTCACATACACCACGTCTCAAAATTACCCTGGGCGTTGTTAATCGGGCTTTCTTTGCATGCCTTTATTGAGGGGTTCCCCTTGCATCATCATCACGAATTGCTTTGGGCAGTGGTCGTACACAAACTTCCCATTGCTATGCTGCTAACTGCGGCTTTATGGCAATCCAATATCCCACAAAAAATTAAACTATTGACCCTCCTTGGGTTTGCGTTAATGACCCCTTTGGGTAGTTATCTCAATGAATCTGTAAGCTGTTTGCAAAACTACTCCATCCACATTACCGCGCTAGTTATTGGTGTTATGCTGCACATTTCCACCACCATCCTTTTCGAAAGTGCTGAAAACCATAAGTTTAACTCATCAAAAATTATGGTAATACTTTTGGGGTTGGCTTTAGGGGCAGCCATGATTTAAAAGCAATTTAAAATTTAAAGCCTGTCTTATTAATAATTATTTTTTAGTACATTTACACATATAACAGCCCCAAAACTGTTTTACTTATGTATTCAAGGCGAAATCTACCTTCATTTTCAAAGTAGTTTTTGGGCATAAATTAAATTTATGAAAATTAAATTTATTGCTAATGCCATAATGGTCATCATGCAAAAATTACAGCCTCACATACTTTTATTTTATTTTTTAATCGGTTTGTCAAATCTCAATGCGCAAAACACATTTACGGTAAGTGGTAATGTAACAGACGGTGAAACTGGTGATTTTCTAATCGGTGCAGCGGTTTATACAGATGATAAAGCAAAAGGAGTAATTTCTAATGAATATGGGTTTTATTCACTTACGCTAGAAGAGGGAAACCATACGCTTGTCGTTTCTTTTACTGGTTTTTCAAACAAAAAAATAATATTAGACCTTACGACTGATATTTCTATCAATATAGCGCTTGAGTCCAAAGTAGAGCTATTGGATGAGGTGGTTTTAACTGCCGAAAATCAAGAAAACAAACCCCGTACGCCATTGACGGGCTTAACCAAGATAAAGGCAGGT
>CAZSSZ010000045.1:0-9629 GCA_964609755.1 uncultured Flavobacteriaceae bacterium
GAATTATCGTGTTGGCAATTGCTATTTTACCCTTGTTGGGCATTGGGGGGATGCAGCTTTTTAGTGCCGAAGCCCCAGTGATTGGCGGTGATAAATTACACCCCAGAATTAGTGATACTGCCAAAAGATTATGGCTTATTTATGTGGGGCTTACCGCAGCAAATGCCTTGCTGCTTATCCTTTCTGGAATGCCTGTTTTTGATGCCATTAACCACGGCATGAGTACCATGGCATCTGGAGGGTTTTCGACCAAAAATGCGAGTATGGCATATTGGAATCATATCCCTCAAATTCAATATGTTACCGTATTGTTTATGTTTTTGGCGGGGAGCAATTTTGTGTTGTTGTATTATGCCATAAAAGGAAAATTTAATCGTGTTTTTTCGGATACGGAGTTTCGTTGGTATGCGGGTTTTATTGGGGTTTTTGTACTCATAGTAATGGCTTCTATTCTTCGACAGGAGGTTTTTGTTTCGCCACAGGCAAGCACATGGTCGGTTTGGGAGCAATCGTTTCGGCACGCCTTGTTTCAGGTGGTAGCTGTTATCTCCACTACCGGACTCGTAACGGCTGATTTTACGTCGTGGTCTCCTTTTGTAACCATGTTGTTTTTTGGTTTGATGTTTTTGGGAGGTTCAACAGGATCAACGGCTGGAGGGGTAAAAGTAATGCGCCATTTAATCCTTATCAAAAATGGTTTTTTAGAGTTTAAACGTGCACTGCATCCTAACGCTATTCTTATGGTGCGTCTAAATAAGTTAACTATTGAGCAATCGATCGTATATCATGTGTTGGCATTTTTTATCCTCTATATGATACTGTTTATTATTGGGGCAGGGGTTTTTAGTGTATTAGGGTTGGATTTCACTACTTCCATTGGTGTTTCTGCAACAAGTTTGGGTAATATCGGACCCGGACTGGGTGCATTAGATCCTACAAATACCTTTGCTTCCTTGCCTATTTTAGGCAAATGGTGGAGTGCGTTGCTTATGCTTTTGGGTAGGCTAGAACTCTTTACCGTACTTATTTTATTAACGCCTTACTACTGGCGGAAGCACTAGTTGTGGAATTACGTTTTTTATATATTTCTTGTGAAAAAGGTTATCTTTGTGTAAATTCACAAATAACCTACGTATAATTTTTTTCATGCAGTTCTTGTGTGTTTGTCTAAAAAAATTGTGTTGGTTTGAAAGAATTAAATCGCCATGACTACAATCACTTTTAATGAAAATATACATTTCTCAAAGCAACATTTTGAGACATTGGAAGATTTTCAGTTGTATGTGGTTCAGAAGCTTCAAAAAGCTGATTTACCGCCTGCGCATAAAGAAATTCTTGACCAGCGATTAAAAGATGTCAAAGAAAATCCCGAAGATTTCGTTACACTAGATGCTTTAAAATCTTCCATTAAACGCATTTAAATGTTTGTGTTGCGTACCCTTTGTGGTGGGCGTAAACCTAGCTATTTGATAAGTTTAGTAACGCAGTCGTACAAATTGTATATTCTTAACTACGGAAAATAGAGCAAGCTATACCCAACTATCTCATTCGTAATTAAGTAATTCATAATTCTGTCAAGACTATACTTAAGCTACAACTTCACGAATACGGCGTACCGCCTCTTCGATTTCTTCCAACGAAGCCGCATAGGAAATACGAATGTTGTTAGGACAACCAAAGGCATCACCGGTAACGGTAGCTACTAGGGCTTCTTCCAATAAAAACATCGCAAAATCCGATGCGTTTTCAATCAATTTCCCTTTTAATTTTTTACCAAAAAACGAAGAGACATCTGGGAACACATAAAACGCTCCTTTAGGCACATTGACTTCAAAACCTTCAATGTCTTGCAGTAAATCAATGATGCGTTTTCTGCGAAAATCAAACTCATCTACCATGTATTTGATTTTACTCACAGGTGCCAATACGGCAGTGATGGCTGCACGTTGCGCGATACAGTTTGTGCCACTGGTTACCTGTCCTTGCATTTTGGTACAGGCTTTGGCAATCCACTCTGGACCCCCCAAATAGCCAATACGCCAACCCGTCATAGCAAAGGCTTTAGCAAGTCCGTTTACGGTAACGGTGCGGTCATACATACTCGGAATTGCAGCAAAGCTAAAAGGGATGACGCCATCGTAATTGATGTGCTCATAAATTTCATCGGACATCACATAGATGTTCGGATGCTTTTCCAACACAGCAGCAAGGGCTTCGTACTCTTCCTTTGAATAAACAGACCCACTTGGATTGTTGGGCGAATTGAGCATCACCAATTTTGTTTTGGGTGTAATGGCAGCCTCCAATTGCTCGGGAGTGATTTTAAAATCGGTTTCAATACCTGAACGAATTTCAATAGGGTTGCCTTCGGCAAGGATTACCATAGCCGAGTAGCTTACCCAATAGGGGGCTACCAATAACACATCGTCGCCAGGATTTACAAGTACTTGCACCACATTGGCAATAGATTGCTTTGCCCCTGTAGAAACCACAATTTGGCTAGGGGCGTATTCCAATCCGTTGTCGCGCTTAAATTTGGTGCAGATGGCCTCTTTGAGTTCCGCATAACCGTCTACGGGGGTGTAGGCGTTATAGTCTGCGTTGATGGCTTCAATAGCCGCTTCTTTGATAAATTCCGGGGTGTTAAAATCCGGTTCACCAAGACTAAGCCCAATAATATCTTTGCCTTCGTTTCTTAGCTCTCGTGCTTTTGCCGCCATGGCAAGGGTAGCCGATGCAGGCAAACTTTTAATGCGTTCCGACAAGGGATGACTCATAGTGTAAAATTTTCGCCAAATATACTCCCTGCTTTTTTATTCCCATAGGATTTTAATCATTAGCTTCCGTATTTTTGTACATATTCTATGGTATCAGCTATTTTTAATCATTTTCCGCAACTCACTCCCCATCAAAAGGAGCAATTTAAAGCCCTACTGCCGCTTTATGCGGATTGGAATCAGCGCATTAATGTCATTTCACGTACCGATATGGAGCACTTTTACACACGTCATGTGGTACATTCGCTGGGTATTGCAAAAATTCAAGCCTTTCAAACGGGTGCCAAAATTTTAGATGTGGGTACTGGAGGCGGTTTTCCCGGAATACCCCTAGCGATATTGTTCCCCGAAGTGCAGTTTACGCTGGTGGATTCTATCGGGAAAAAGATTAAAGTGGTTAGAGCAGTTGCCACGGCACTTGAACTAAAAAACATAAATGCATTTCACCAACGCGCCGAAGATGTTGAGGGCGTTTTTGATTTTGTGGTGAGTCGTGCCGTTACCCGAATGGAGCGTTTTGTTCCTTGGGTTGAGAAGAAAATAAGTTCGAATCACAAGCACTCACGTGCCAACGGAATTTTATACCTCAAAGGGGGCGATTTAACAGAGGAGCTCGCCGCTTTCCCAAAGGCAGAGACGTATAGCCTATCACACTATTTTGAAGACCCCTTTTTTGAAACCAAAAAGGTGGTGTATGTACCGCTTTAATCCATACAGGGATAGCGGTAGTTGGTAGCCGGAACAAGGGTTTCCTTAATGAGCCGGGGCGACACCCAGCGCAACAGGTTTAACGGCGAGCCGGCTTTGTCGTTTGTTCCCGAAGCTCGACTTCCTCCAAAAGGTTGTTGTCCTACCACGGCACCACTGGGCTTGTCGTTGATGTAAAAATTCCCTGCGGCATGGCGCAATCTTGCAGAGGCTTTTTCAATAAACATACGGTCTTGTGCGATAATCGCTCCCGTGAGTCCATATTCCGAAGTGGTATTTACCAATTCTAGCGTGGCTTCCCATTCTAAATCTTCATACACATAAACCGTTACCACAGGTCCAAAAAGCTCGGTTTCCATGGTGGTGTAATGTGGATTTGTGGTTTTTAATAGTGTCGGATGGACAAAATATCCGGTGCTTTTGTCATAGGTTCCCCCTGCCAAAACCGCTACGTCTTTATCTTTTTTGGCTTGCTCAATATAGCTTGCGAGTTTGTCAAAAGACCGCTCGTGAATTACGGCGGTTATAAAATTGTTCATGTCCTCGGGAGAGCCGATAGAAAAACTGTTGATGTTTTCGATGACACCCTCAAGAACCGCATCCGCTATGGATTTAGGTAAATAAATCCGTGATGCTGCAGAGCATTTTTGTCCTTGAAATTCATAGCCACCCCGGGTGATGGCGGTAACCACAGTGGGGACATCGGCGGTGTGATGCGCAAAAATAAAATCTTTCCCTCCGGTTTCACCCACAATTCGGGGATAGTTTTGATATGTAGAAAGATTGTTCCCAATCTGTTGCCACAAGTTTTTAAAGACTTCTGTAGAGCCCGTAAAATGTAATCCAGCAAAGTTTGGATGCGCTAAGGCAATATCCGAAATCATTATGGGATCGCCCGACACAAGATTGATAACCCCTGCAGGGACTCCGGCTTCTTCAAAAATATCCATGATGACCTTTGCAGAAAACATTTGGTGGTCGCTAGGTTTCCAAAGCACCACATTTCCCATAAGGGCAGGCGCAGCACAAAGATTGCCCGCTATAGCTGTAAAATTAAACGGGGTAACCGCATACACGAAACCTTCGAGTGCGCGGTACTCTAGCCTGTTTACAACCCCTTCCCCTTGAATAGGTTGTTGCGCATAAATATCCGCAGCAAAGGCTACATTAAACCGTAAGAAATCGGCAAATTCACAGGCAGCATCAATTTCAGCTTGAAAGATATTTTTGGATTGCGCCAACATGGTAGCGGCATTTATTTTGGCGCGATAAGGTCCTGCGATAAGGTCGGCGGCTTTTAAAAAAACAGAAGCACGGTGTTCAAATGCGGTATTTTCCCAATCGTTTTTTACGGTCAAAGCTGCAGCAATGGCACCGTTCACATGTTCTTTTTTTGCCAAACTATAGGTACCTAAAGAATGTTTGTGATCATGCGGTGGGGACATATTTGCCCGTGTTTTGGTCATGATTTTTTCTGCGCCAATGTAGAGAGGAATACAAACGGGTGTGCTGTACATCTCTTTGTAAGTGGCAAGTACTTCTTTGCGTTCTTGACTTCCTTTTAGGTAATTGCGTACAGGCTCATTTACAGCTTTGGGTGGGGTAAATGTGAAATTTGACATACCATAAAGTTAGTTTAATGCAAAAGGCGGACTGAGTTCAAACTTGGGAATATAGGCTCTGAATTTTTTTGTGGTCGCGAGATTTATCATGTTATAATGCCCCTGCATGGCACCTAGCGGTGAAGACAATAAGCATCCCGATTGGTACGTGTACACTTGCCCGGGTTTAATCACCGGTTTTTTTCCCACAACGCCTTCACCATCAACAATAGAAGTGGCTTTTAGCGCATCAAAAATTTTCCAGTGCCTAGACTGTAATTGCACGATGTCTTTTCCTTGATTGGAAATGGAAATACGGTAACCAAAAGAAAAATGCAGCCGATAGTTTTTGAAGTAGGTGCCCTCAAAAAACGAAACGACTGAAATGCGAATCCCTTGCGTTACTTGTTGAATCATAGGCATAAAGGTAGTAAATTTTGTCAATTTGAGTGAATTTCACGAATAAAATGAGTGAAATTAGTATCGAGAATTAAAAATTTACATAAAACAAGTTCTCAATACATTTTTTGCTCCTTAAAATCACCTGCTTTCATGGCAGTTTTATAACCCAATATCTTTTGCATTTGCACTTCCCACCGCAATAAGTTCATCGCAACGTGCCCCTAGCGGGCGGTAATACACAAGCACCCAATAGGTGTTTTCGGTAGGCCAATAGCTCCCCGAAATTAAATTGGTATAGGCGTTGCCCTCAAGGTCTCTGCTTACAAATTTATAGTTGTATATCCCTTGTTTGAGTAAAATTGTGGTTTCAAAACGTTGGGTTTCAGCGTTAAATTTAAGTTTGTTTTCATCGCTGATGATGTGTTGGTTAAAATCGCCCACCACAAAATGGTCTGCATCAAACAAAAAATCTTCAGCAAATAGCGAAAACACCACATTGCTGTAATCCGATTCGGTTTGCGGATTGCTTCCCTGAAAGGTGTTTATTCGGAAATCGCCATTGATATCTGGCGCATAGGTGTATGGTCGCCCTGCACGCACCCACTGGGGCGCCAAAATGGAGGTAAACAAGCTATCGCGTAACACATAGGCAACATTCCCACCACCGCCACGAATATCTTGTGTTTCAAAAAAGTGATATTCGTTGCCAGCTTCAAAAAGGGTTTCGGGTTTGTAGGTAAACTCTAGCGTGTTTCCTAGGGTGTATGTGGCATTTCCAGCTGGTCGCCACGTTTGCCATTGCTGATTTTGCACCACAAAAAGAGCAAGTTGTTCTTCAGGAACACGTAGGTTTAATCCCTCTGTAGAGAGCCTAAAATGTACGCTTTGGTGTGTGTCGATATCTTCAATGGTTTGCGCCCGTTTCACTTGAACGCCAACAGAAGTGATTTCATCCACGACCATAAACCTGCGTTGGATAACCAAATTGCGATCTTCGTCCCAAATGTTTAAAAAATAATTTCCGCTTTTGGTAATGCGCGTTTGCAAATTTGGAAGTTGGAGTGTGTAATGGATGTAGGTTTCCAATGTCCCCAGCGAGTAGTCGTATTGCTGTATGCGTACGTCATCGTATCCCTGCATATAATCGGGTTTAAACAAATCGCTTTTTTTCCAGTAGGCATTGGCGCGCTCAACCGTGTAGTAGTATACGCTGTCGTCGGCGTTTAAATCATCAAAATGCAGGGTGATGATGCCATTTAGGGGAACTATGGGTAGCGATGTGGATTGTTCGTTGGCATATAACATTACGGTTTTGATGTGTTGAGGTGGGGAAAATTCAGTTAAAAACTGCGCTAACCCATTGGTGCTCAACAGTAAAAGCAGTATGTTTTGTTTAAGAAATCCTTTCAATGCGTTTTGGTTTTAAGTTTGTTTTTCAGAGGTGAAAATGCTCTTCTCTAAAATGGATAACGTACCAAAGTTAAACAAACATATTAACGGTTTATAAAATTAAATATTTATGCTGGATATTGCTTTACTTTTTACATACCATGCCTTACATTTGCACAGCAAAAACAACCACTCTATGTCCGCTGACATAACCCTTAAAAAAGGCTTAAATATCCCTCTAAAAGGGGATGCCTCTAAAGTATATTCAACCCACAAAACTTCGAACACTTTTACCGTTTACCCAGACGATTTTCATGGCGTTGTGCCCAAAATGATTGTTAAAGAGGGCGAAAATGTTTCCCTTGGGCAACCGATATTCTTTTCAAAAGCGCATCCCGAAATTCAATTTGTTTCACCTGTTAGCGGAACACTGACAAAAATTGTGCGTGGTGCTAAGCGTCGTATTCTGGAAATCGAATTTGCATCTGATGGAAAAGATAAGGCTACCAAACACAAGGTGACTGCTCTAGAAAAACTAGCTGCCGATGAGCTAAAATCGCTGTTGTTGGCTTCGGGTTGTTGGCCGTTTATTAAGCAGCGTCCTTACGACGTTGTGGCAAATCCCAACACGTCACCAAAAGGGATCTTTATTTCAGGGTTCACTACGGCTCCTTTGGCTGCCGATGTTGCTTTTGTGTTGGAGTCACAGCAAGAAGATTTTCAAAACGGTATTCATGCCTTGACAAAACTTGCACCAAAAGTGCATTTGTCTATTGCAGCAGATGACACCTCTTTTTTGTCTTCGGTTCAGGGCGTAGAAATGCATCGCATTAAAGGAATTCACCCCGCTGGAAATGTAGGTGTGCAAATTCATCACATTGACCCCATCAATGCTGGTGAAACCGCATGGGTTATCAATCCCGAAGATGTGGCGCGTATCGGTCGTTTTTTGGCTACGGGTACTTTTGACCCCTCTAGAACTGTGGCGGTTGTAGGACCTGTGGTAGAAAAACCATCCTACCTGAAATCACGTATTGGCGAAGCTATAGCCCCATTACTTGAAGCCGTGGGGATTAACGCAAATGGTCAGGTGCGTATCGTCAATGGCGATGTGCTTTCGGGAAGCACCACGCACGCCGATGGTAATCTTGGGTTTTACAACAACACCCTTTCGGTTCTTGCTGAAGGAAACCACTACCGTATGTTTGGATGGTTGCCTTTTGTGGGCAGTAATATTTTCAGTATGTCCCGCACTTCCTTGTCTTGGTTGATGCCAAAACGCAAATATGCTCTTAACACCAATATGAACGGTGAAGAGCGTGCGTTGGTAGTTACCGGCGAAATGGAGCAGGTACTGCCAATGGATATTTTCCCAATGCAGTTGTTAAAAGAGTGTATGGCACAGAATATTGAAAAAATGGAAGGTCTTGGTATTTACGAAGTTGCCCCCGAAGATTTTGCTTTGGTGGACTATGCCAGTACCTCTAAAATTGAAGCGCAAGCCATTATCCGCGAAGCGCTAGATGTTATGATTAAAGAAGTTGGTTAAATAGATATTTATGAAACTACGTGAACGTTTAGATGCGATAAAAAAACCTTTTGGAAAAGGGCAAAAATTTGAGCGATTTGCTCCTGCAGTAAACGCTTTTGATACGTTTTTGTTTGTGCCCAATCACACTACGCATAAGGGTGCACACATCCGTGATGGAGTAGACCTAAAGCGCACCATGGTGACGGTAATTATTGCCTTGTTGCCTGCCTTTATTTATGGGGTTTACAACACAGGATATCAGTACTTTATTCAATCTGGAATTGCCTTTACTTTTTGGGATGCGCTCTTACATGGTGCACTCAAAATTATGCCTATGGTGGCGGTGTCTTACGGTGTTGGACTTG
The DNA here is from genome assembly GCA_964609755.1 of uncultured Flavobacteriaceae bacterium. GTDB lineage: Bacteria > Bacteroidota > Bacteroidia > Flavobacteriales > Flavobacteriaceae > UBA7446. Next base: position 8,774 of record CAZSSZ010000045.1, read on the forward strand.
CTATTGAATTTGCCTTTGCCATATACCGTGGTCACGAAGTAAACGAAGGCTATTTGGTTACCGGACTTTTGGTGCCAATGATTATGCCCGTAGATATCCCACTTTGGATGGTAGGATTGTCCGTAGCTTTTGCGGTATTGATTGCCAAGGAGGCTTTTGGCGGAACGGGAATGAATATCCTCAACCCTGCGCTTACGGCACGTGCTTTTGCATTTTTTGCCTATCCAACCTATATGTCTGGAAACAAAGTTTGGGTTTCTGAGGCAAGTAATGTGGATGGTATTTCAGGAGAAACCATTTTGGGAAGCCTAGCTGCTGGAAACGATGTTAGCTATTCTATGTTTGACATGTTTGTGGGCGCTATTCCGGGTTCTATTGCCGAAACCTCAACACTTTGGGTGTTGGTTGGTGCTGCTATTCTTATCCTTACTGGAGTTGGAAGTTGGCGCATTATGGTAGGTGGTGTTCTCGGTGCTGCGGCTACTGCCTTTTTATTCAACCTTTGGGGGGCTAATGCCCTGATGTCTTTTGACTGGATGAATCACCTTATTGTGGGCGGATTTGCCTTTGGTGTTGTATTTATGGCAACCGACCCTGTTTCGGCGGCACAAACCACTAAAGGAAAATGGATTTACGGCGTACTTGTAGGGATTTTCTGTATCCTTATTCGCGTATTCAACCCGGCATACCCAGAGGGTGTTATGCTAGCCATTTTACTTATGAATGTATTTGCGCCAACCATTGATCACTATGTGGTAGAAGGAAACATCAAACGACGCAAAAAACGTCTTAACGCATCATTAACTCCTGCATCATGAACAGAGATTCGAACGGATATACTTTTGGTTTTGCTGCT
>CAZSSZ010000046.1:0-9545 GCA_964609755.1 uncultured Flavobacteriaceae bacterium
TATCATTTGGTTTCAATTCCTATAAGTCTTGTATTGATTTCCAAAATGTCCTTCTTCAAATTGTACATTACAATGATCACAATGTGTAGCATTCAGATAGATTGGATAAACATAGTAAAATGTATCCATGTCTAATCCACGCTTTTTCCAATTTTTCTTTTGGGTTTTTAATGCTGTAGCAATGCAAGACCACTTGATATTCTAACCATCCCCAATACCACGAACATAAATACATCAATAATTTGTGTTTGTTTTCAAAATAGCGATAAACCGAACTCTCGTTCGAGCCAATGGCATTACCTAGCTTTTTAAAGGTTAGAGTTTCCATCCCCCATTTGTCAATTTGAAAAATACTTTGCTCGATAATTTTCTTCCCCAAATCGGAAGATTCGGGGTCTTTCACATACAAACAAGAAGGAACTGTAATGCGTAAATTTAAAAGTAAACTATCCATATATAATTTATTAAAGCGCAAATATAATAGTATTACTATTAATTTTAAAAAAAATAAAAAAATTCCTCCTCAAAAAGAAGGATAGTTGCTTTTTATCTAAAGCCTATTACTAGGCTAAAAACGTTATAAATTCCACTGGACGCCTGCATACACGCCAAAGGGGTGCCCTGGTCTAAAGCCTGCAGGTACACGAGCAGCCGCATAAACCTCATCAAACATATTAAGGACATTAGCAGTTATGCTCAACTGAGAAGTAAAGTGATATTTAGCCGAAACATCTACCACTATGTAATCGTCTAGAGGTTGTGTATTGTGTAATCCGCCATTTGCTGCTAGGGTGTCAAAAGTACCGCTATAGCGTGCATTCAAATTCATCTCGTAGCGTTTGTGTATCACACTAGCGGTAAGATTTAACTGATGCTGTGGGATATAGGGCACCCTGTCTCCATCCTTCACTGTTCCCCAAATACCTTGCGTGCTATCAAAATTGTTTTGGAAAATCGCATTCGTAAGGGTGTATGCCACGGAAAACGGTGTTTGAATTTTCGCAGTTGCCTCTGAGAAGTTGTAGTTTACTAGGAGTTCAAGTCCGCTAACATTAACTTCTCCAGCATTAAACTGATCTAGTGATCCTGTCCCGCCACTAGCCGCAAGGTCAGAGCCTAATAAATTGGAATAATCATTAAAAAAGCCAATCAACTCCCCACGAAACTTTCCATAGCCAAATCGTGTACCAAGCTCATAATTTATACTGCGCTCGGCTTGTTCTCCAGGCGCATTCCCAGGAGGTGAAAACCCCTTATGCACACCACCAAATAAAGAAGTATTTTGTGAAAAACTATAGTTGAATCCAACTCCTGGAATAAAAACCGCAATTTGATTTTCTCGCCTTGAGGGATCGTTTGAGCGATTTTTATCGGATTTAGCCCAGTCTTCTCTTTTAAGGGAAATATTCTCGTAACGGAAACCTGGTGTAAGGGTAAGTTTGTTAAACTTATATTTATAGGTAAGATAACCTGCAAAAGCTGTGGCACTTGAAATTCGATTGCCTTGCGCGCCCTTTGGACCCTCTGAAGTAAGCGACATATTACCTCCCAAAATACGGTAGCCGTCTTCCCATTGAAAGCGATCTTCCTCGTCGTAATGCAAACGAGAACCCACCTCAACATCGTGAAAGGTGCCATTTGAACCGTACCAATGATAATCCACCTTGGTTTGTATCCCACGAGATGTATATACCCTGTTATTAGCCTTTAGCAAGAGTGCATCTGCCTCAGAATCCTCCGAGCCCCTTAAAATATTCATGTGATTTGGATAGTCTTGTGGGTTGTTCACTACCGCAGCCAAACTTTTTTTATCTCCATCAAAAACCACATCGTCAAGTTTGTACCAATTACGAGTAAATCTGTTATTGTAGGCATTGGTAACCACTTTTAATTGCTTGGAAAAATCCATAACATGCGTTAGCATAAGCTGACGTTGGTCAGCATTCATTTGATCGGACTGAGAAGCCGCATAGCGTGTATAGGGGTTGGCGGCAAAATCAGCTGCTGTTAGCCCCAAATAGGTTTCATTGGATTTCTCGTCATAGAAGTGATATTTGAGCTCAAGGGATTGAGGAACTTTAGCCTTCGCGTTGGTGCTAAAGTGGAGTTTCCCCATAATATCATAAATATCAAAACCCGTATTATCGTTGGTGCGAAGACGTTTAAACCCATTGGATTGATGGTTCAAATACTCTAAAACATAGCCTATGTTTTTGGTGGATTGCCCAACAGAAGCGTACACTTGACCCGTGTCAAAACTTCCGTAACTGGTGCGCAGTTTGGCTGAAAAATCATCGGGTATTGCCGTTGATACCAAATTTATGGCGCCTCCTGTTGTAAATGGACCATATTGCACTTGGCTACTTCCCTTAAGAATTTCAACAGCCTGCATACGGGCAACAGAGGGAAAATAATAGGCAGCAGCTGCGCTATAGGGTGCCGGAGCAATGAGTATACCATCTTCCATCAGGGTAATTTTAGCACTACGCTGCGGAGAAGTACCACGAAGCGAAATATTTGGTCTTAATCCAAAACCATCCTCTTCATAAAAATTCACTCCCGGTACGGATTGAAGTACGCGGTTAATATCTGTGCTGCCAAACTTTGCCAAATCTTCAGTAGACAAATAATATGACGCTCCTGTTCGGTTTTGTGCTACAAACTTATTGCCTAATATGGTATTAGCACGAATAATAACCTCATCCAATTGTTGAATGGAATCGAGTGTTTGTGTTTGACCAAACACAACAGACACAGTACAGGTGAATGTGAGAAAGAAAAGTGGCAGAGGCTTCATTTATTTAGAATAATTAAAAATAGAGGGTGCAAATGTAAGGGCTAAAACCTTAATTAGCAAGCTTATTTAGATTAATTAAAAATAAATTTGTTGTTTTTAAACTCCACTTTTATGTGAATTGAAAGCGTTACCTATTGGCGTATTGTTTTAACACTACTGGACCTATTAAACCTGATGGTTCTAATCTGTTTTCTTCCTTTTTGGGCGGATTCGTCGTCCATGTTTTCTTTTTGCTTTTTGGGCGTGAATTATCATAAATAAGTTGGTTACGCCAAGTATTGGTAACCTTAACTTGAATTGTATTTTCGCCTTTTTCCACAAAATCGCTTATGTCAAATGTAAAAGGTGGTGCCCATTTAACACCCACTTTTTTTCCGTTACACCACAGTTCGGCAATATTGGCAACAGCACCAAGGTCTAAAATAGTATGTTCCCCTACCCTTTCAAGACGTATTGTTTTTGAATATGTGGTGGTTCCCGAGTAATGTTTTATCGCATCATTTTCAAAATCTGTTAGCGATTTTAACTCCATGGCTGTAATGGATTTAGGGGTATCCCATCCTTTTACAAAAGCTAAATCCCAATTGTTTTGTAAGGGTTTTTCTTCAATGGAAATTTGCTTTTGGACTGTGTCCGCATTTTGATGAAAGGTATATACTCCGGAATTTGATGTTAATAGTGCATCCTTTTTAAATGTAATATTACTATCATCATTTGAATGTACCTTGTACCAGCCCGTTTCGGTATCTAGAATTACAACGCCGTTGTGCGTTACTTTGGAAGCGAAAGGATGTATTTCGTTTTTAGAAAATACAACAATAGCACTTCCATTTGAAGGTAACGACAACGCCACATTTGTTCTGTCACCAGCCTTTTTCCAAATGAGTGCATCTTGTTGTTGCCCGGTAAAGGCATCCCATAATTGAGGTGATCTATTAACTATCCTAAAGCTTAAAGACACGTCAACAGGGGAATCGGATTTTGATGCCACAAAAAACACGTCAGCATCTTGCGTTTGACGATGTATCCAATGGATATCCATCGCGTCTGGCACAATAACATCTTTTGCTATCTTTTCTTGTTGTAATACCTCTTCTAAGGTTTTCCCCCAATACACACGACCTTTACCAACCTGTTTTACTCCACTAGCCGTATCATCCCAAAGGGCATTGGCAATGCTTCGCAATTGTAAAAGATCATTTTCATCATCCATTAGGCTCGGAGAATCTAGCGGTTTGTTACCCAAAATAACAGCCCCATCTTCAACCAATTCTTTTAACTTCTGAGCTGTTGAAAGCAACATACTTTCCGAATCTCTTAGTTGGATAACCCTGTAAGTACCTCCATTTTCTACTTGAATTTTACCATCAATTACATTGAGTTTTTCTTGTAATATTTCAGCGTTTAAATAATCAAAACGATAGCCTTTGGGAAAGGTATCTAAATCAAAAGGCGGACGTTCGTAATGGTCGCCATAATACCATAAAACATCGGCAACATATTCCCCTTGTTGCAATACATATTGGTTTCGACTCAAATAGTCAACCCAATCGGGCATATAGTTCCACCACGTTTGTGCTCTAACCAACGGAAAGCCAATTCTTCCACCAAAACTAGACCCCGGATAGACTTCTCTTTGTGGTGTATGCGAAAAGGTATGAAATACCAAATGGTTAACCCCTTTGGCGAAATTATAATCTATCAGCTTTTTTACACTAAAAGGGTGTTCATTCCACTGTACCCCTACTTGTGTGCATGCCTCTGCCGCCAAAACAGGCTTGTTATATAAATGGGTTGCCGAAGCGGCATTGTAAATAGGTTTTGCATATTCGTTTTGCGCAGAAGGGGCAGAAGGGTACCAAAACTCGGTCATGGGGATATCACTTACGCCATAGTACCGCATAGGGTCTACAGGCAGGACTTCTCCACCGGCGCCCTCGGTATATACCTTAGCGCCCATGTCATGAGCTACCGTAGCAAAATGTGAAAAGAAGTTGTCAATAAAGAGCTCATCCATTGTATGTCTCAAGTCTCTTAAAAACTTCGTAGTTATTTCAGGACTTTCTACAATGTAACCCATTGTTGCCGGAAGGTATGTTTTCATGCTGTATCCTCTTCGTTTTTCAAATTCAGCAAACATATCTTCGGCATGCATTGTCCATGTTGGGACATGGCTTTCCCAACTGTCAATCAACAGCCCGTGTAATTTTCCATCACCAATTGGACCTCCGTCTTTTATTAAGTTACCTATCATCCCTTTGCGCAAGTGATTTTCGATGGTAATTTTATCTAGCTTACTCGACTCCCATCCTGTTGCTTCAGGGACAGCAGGCTTGTTTGTTAATCGCATATTGATGTGACCAAAACGTATCACAGTCCATTCCCCCTCAGGCACATCCCATGTTAGAAGACCCTCGGAATTCATCTGGTCTGTAAGATTTACTATGGTATTTGCTTTAACTATGGTATTTTCGGCATAGGCGATGTTTACCTCTTTCTTCAGACGGCGTAATACTTTTGCGGCTTTTGCTTCGTGGTTGTGAAGTCTGGGTTTGGAACTTAAACGAATAAATTCAGGGGCGATAGTGTGTTCTCCCTCAAATGAAAACATAAACATTTTTGCGGTAGTTTCTGGAATACTTAATGTAATGTGTTTACGCCTGTCGTTCCAGTTGGCATCAGGTATTTTTAAGGTTGCAACCGTTTTTAGGGTGTCGTTTAGCATTGCCTTGACTACGATATTCGCCTTGATTTGTGGGTATTGAGTACCCATAATCATATGCCTAGATTGTGGAAACGTTATGGAGCGTAACGTAACAGGAGTGTCGAAATTTGTCTTCACCCATGTATGCTTACCATCTACTTTTGAAATCCCTGAAGACCTGTATGCTGGCAAAGGTTTATTTAACCGCGTTGTGTTTCGTGTGACCGTTAATTTAGCATCGGGATTAAAAATGTCTTCCCAAGGAACTAGGGTATTATTGGTTTTAATAGTTGATGGATGTAAAGGCGCCAGATCATCTCCAGCAGGAGTTGGAAACGCCAATACTTGAATGTCTTTGTAATCATAATCTGAGGTATGATATAAGGAATCTAGTGCTAAAGCCTTGCTAAGCTTTTCCCCTCCCGATAAATGATAGACCGTTTCTACAACTTCGCGCTGTGCTTCTTCCACAGGCACCCAAGGTCCTCCCGTCATGGACCAGCCCGGGCAATTTTGCATGGTAAATGTTAGTCCTAAGCGTTTGCATTCGTCAGCAGCATGCCGAATCATATCTTCCCATTCGGGGGATAAAATTTTGATAGGATCCACATCAGGGTAAGGCTGTCCCGCTTTGTTAAACAAATGAATTCCCTGTAAACCTGCGCTTTTTATCGCTTCTAAATCGAGAGTTAAGCCTTCTTTGCTAATGTTATTCCCGTTCAGGTGAAACCAAGTTTCAGGACGGTATTTTAGCAAAGGGGTTTTAAAGTTTTTAGATAGCTCTTCAAAGCTTGGTGCTGTTGAAGTATTTGACACTCCTGTGGTTAACGAAGTACACCCAAACAGAAGTATTTGGAGCACAACTAGAATTGATACTGTCGCCTTTTGAACCTTCATTTTACGTATATTATTGCTTAATGGCTGCAAATTAAAGCGTCATTGGGGAACTTCTATCATGTGATGTCATGTATTCAAATCGCGTTTGTAGGTTTATCACGACCTTTTTCAATAATCTTGTGATATAGTCCAAATTAATATTCCGAAAATTTCTTGAATTAAAAACACCACATAAAATCTTTACCAGCTGTTTTGAGCGTTGGGCTATTTTTAAGCTCTTGTGCAACGTTTACATCTTGTTACGCGCTTTGACAGAAACGCCTTGGGGAGCACTCAAAATGTTGTTGTTAAGCTGTTTTTCAACTAAAGAAATCTGATTTTGAATCAAAAAAGTAACGAGAAGCTATTGAACAGCAACAAATTTTCCCGCGATAATAAAATTCCCATTGCTAAAAACATAACTACATGCTACCAGTAATCAATAGCTGTTGCTAGATTTCAATGTAGTGGACACTAGAAAACGAAATAAAATGCAACTACCACGGAAGATTAAGTTTTCTTACTTCCTCATGATAAAAGGCTTCTAAAGCTACACAGGTTTTTTTATCGATTGAGCGTTTTATAGCATCAATATTATCAAGTAATTGTTGCTTTGAAATGGCACCAGGAATAACTGTGGAAACAGCATCAAAAGAGGTGCAAAAAGACAAAGCAGCAGTAGTTAGCGCATAGTTGTTTTTTAAGATGTTTTTAATTTTAGCTACTAGTTGGGTCCTTATCATTTTATCCTCTTCTGTCCACCTAGACCTAACCCCTGTGAATTTACTTTTGCTGTTGTATTTTCCTGTAAGCCATCCTGAATCGAAGGGAATCTTTGCAATTACAGTGGCGTTTTTTTGCTCAATTAAATCAAATGCTCTCTTAGCATCCTGATGTAAAATATTAAAGAAGGATTGAATAACTTTGGAATTTGTTGTTTCCAATAGCGTTTTAATTTCGTCGTAAAAATCAATTGATGCTCCATAAGCCAATATTTTACCTTCGTCTTGTAACCGCTCCAATATTTCATAATGATCATTTTTGTTGCCGTCCAAAAGTTCAATAGGCGGGCTATGAATAATCACTGAATCTAGATAGTCAATGTTAAGTCTTTTTAAACTTTTTTCGACTGAATGCTTAATGTGTTTGGGATGAAAGTCAACATCACCATTGTCTAATCTACCAAATTTTGAATTTACCACAATTGTTGACCTGTCAATTGTCTTAAAGACTTTTCCCAACCGAAGCTCGCTTGTTCCATTGCCATAATTGGGTGCGGTGTCAAAGAAATTGATCCCGTTATCCAGGGCCACATGTACCATTTCAATGGCGTCTTTTTCAGAAACTGTTTTCCAGCCCGAGTCAACACCTAGTTGCCAAGCTCCAAAGCCAAGCTCAGACACTTTAATTCCTTTTGGAAGATATTTTCGATACTTCATAATTAACTAATATGGGTATTTAAACGTAACGGTGCAACTAAATTTTACTACTAAAAAATTAAACAAATTTTCTTAGAAATTACTGTTTTTAAAACGGGTTTAAAAAAAGAAGTCTAAATATAACCTCCTGTCTAAGATGGCTCCCCCTATTATTCAAAGTTGCAGCACAACTCAATCTTTTCGTGGATTAAGTTTTAATTGATTCTTACGCCGTAATCTAAAAATAGTCCCCAGTGAAATAAGTATTCAAACTGAGACAAAAATTGCCTTTAAGAAATCATATTGTTTACTTTCTCAATGAGGGTATTGGTTGTAACCAAACCTACAGTCCTGTCCAGAATTTTATCTCCTTTTAAAAAGAATAGTGATGGTATACTTCTTACACCAAACTTGGTAGCTAACTCTCTGTTTTGGTCCACATTCACTTTTCTAACTTCTATATCATCTTGAAATTCATGTGAAATTTTTTCAACCGTTGGCATCAAGGTTTGGCAGGGTCCACACCAATCAGCATAAAAGTCAAGTAAGATAGGTTTTGGTTGATCTGTAAGTTCGTAGAACTCATTAATGTCATTGATACTTTTCATAATCGTAAATTTTATAGTACAAATTTCGATTAGGAGGCATGAGTACCTGTCGTCAGATATTCCCTAATTATTATCTTTTTTTCCTGAGATATTCATCCTGTATGAAAGGGGTGAGTGCCCTGTTTGTTTTTTGAAAAATCTTGAAAATGATTGAATGTCATCATAACCTACTTGATAGCCTATTTCTTGAACCTGTAAGTCACTATATCCCAATAGTCTTTTTGACTCTAAAATTTTTCTATTTTGAATAAATTGTAATGGACTTTTTGAGCTATGTTTTTGAAAAATATTAGATAGTGTTTTGGGGGATCTGTTGAGTAATGAAGCATAATCAGCAACCTTATGTTTATCCCTAAAATGTTGTTCCACCAAGAAATTAAACTCTCTTATCAAAGAGGTTTCTTCTTCATGAATCAAGTTATTTTGATCCTTATATATGCGTGTACAAAGTATTACATACCTTTTTAACATTGTACGGATCATTTCTATCTGAAAACTATCCTGTTCCTCAGACTCAAGGAGAAACATTTTCCAAAAGCTCTCAAACTTACGAAGATCACTTTTTGGTATTTGAATTACAGGTATGTTGGATGATCCAAAAAACAGAACTCCCTTACACCCTATTTCAGAATCATGGTCAATTATGCAAAAAAATGATCTATTGAATCTAATAAATTGAATAACTCCTATTCTATTTATTTCAATTTTATGAAACTCGGTTAGGAAAAGAATTTCATTTTTATAAAACCGTTTAGACTTACCATCAATTTTCAGTTCCGACTGGTCATCTTGAAACCACAAAATAGAAAGACTCGATTCGATGGATTCTTTGATGACTTCACAATCATTATTATCAAGCACTCTTAATTCAAAATATTCGTCTGTTGGTCCCTTTAAGTACATTATCCAACAAATATAGAAGTCTCATCCTATTAAGAATGAGACTTGTTAAGGATTAAATTTACAACACCGTTAAATTGCCTTTGAATCATTGATGATCCACTCTCCTCGAACTACACGAGTAACATAGCAATTATCTGCTTCATGAATAAGAAGTTTTCTGTCCTCGTCGGATAAATTTCCTTCTATAGAAATCTCAGAATCAACAGTTGTAATAAATGTTCCGTCAGCATTTCTCTTTG
>CAZSSZ010000047.1:0-9322 GCA_964609755.1 uncultured Flavobacteriaceae bacterium
ATGTATGTTTCAATTTTTGGATACATCTACCCCTCAAGTACCGACGTTTGGGCTTTGGACCGTTGCGCTGTGGTAATGACGGGTTTTACCGTACCAAAAGCATCGTTGAGGGTGGCGCGGACAATTTGTTGCTCGTCCGAGAGTTTGGGGTAATCAATAATAACCTTGAGCATAAAACGGTCTACCTGTGCCTCGGGCAGCGGATAGGTTCCTTCTTGTTCTACAGGGTTTTGGGTTGCCATTACCAAAAACGGCAACTTGAGTTTAAAGGTTTCTTCGCCAATGGTAACTTGCTTTTCTTGCATGGCTTCCAACAGCGCAGATTGCACTTTGGCAGGCGCACGGTTAATCTCATCTGCCAACACAAAATTGGCAAATACAGGGCCTTTTTTGATGCTAAAATCGTTTTCCTTGGTGTTGTAAATCATGGTTCCAATCACGTCGGCGGGGAGTAAGTCAGGGGTAAACTGAATACGGCTAAAACTTCCCTTTACGGCTTTGCTTAGCGTATTGATGGCAAGGGTTTTTGCCAATCCAGGAACTCCCTCTAACAAAATGTGTCCTTGCCCCAACAAGCCAATGAGTAGGCGTTCTACCATCTGTTGTTGTCCCACAATAACTTTGTTCATCTCTAGGGTAAGGATGTCTACAAAAGCACTCTCTTTTTCGATGTGTTCGTTTAGTGCCTTAATGTCTACGGCGTTGTCGCTCATGTCTTTAGGTATTTACAATTTTTGCCGCAATTTGTATAAAAATGTGCAGCGCATCTGTTAATAATTGGTTAAAAGTACGCTATCCGTTAGTGATAACAAAAAGAGATTGCAAAGCTTGTTACCTTTGTGGGAAATCGGTGTCATGATAAATAAAAGACTGCTCATCAAAAACCTGTTGGCGCACAATGATGAGAACAGTTTTTATGATAAAAAAAGGCAGCTGAACTTGGGCAACAAAGAAGGAAAGGCCAAGTTTTTAAAGCATATTTGTGCCTTGTCGAATTCCAATCCCAACAACAACTCTTACATCGTGGTGGGCGTTCAAGACGATGACAACGAAATTGTTGGAGTAGATTTTTTTGACGATGCCAAACTGCAAAACCTTATCAATGCCTACCTCGAAAATCCGCCGGTGGTGTTATACGAAAACATCCACTTTCCGCATTTGCCCGAAGGCAAGGTGGTTGGACTGGTTAGTATTCGTCCTACCCAAAAAATGACCGCCTTCCGTAAAAATATTTGGAAGTACTTCGGGGGTTCGGTGTTTTTCCGTGACGGCAGTATTTCCATGTCCAAAGTTTTTGACTTGGAAATCAAAGACACGAACTCGGCGGTAGTTGCCGAAATTGAAAAGCATGCGCACAATAATATCGAGCTTACCCTAGACGGGGTTATTGATTTTATGCACCGCTACGATAGCGGACTGCATCCGCAATACAAGGTTTTTAAAGAATCGTTTGTGGTGTGCTGGGCAGGGTTAGAGAAACGGGTAAAGGAAAAAAGCTACTATTCCCGGGTAGATGTGGAACTCATAAACGAACATGTTAAGTTGTTTTATTCCTCACACGACGAGGTGGAGATTGAGCTTAACGACAACACTTTTAGCCTGATTGAATATGTGCGCCTTGGGTTTAATAATCAGTACAAATATTATCCGCTAGAGCGTATGTCCTTTTTGTTTGACGATAAGGGCGCGTATCAAATTGATTCGCAATTTTTATTCACTCCCCCCGCATTTGAAAAGAAATTGTTGCACCACATTTATAACGCCAACAATGCCCTTTGCGAAAAATTAAACAATGGTACACGCATAAGCAAAAGGGAGCAAGAAGATGTTTTGAATGTAGCCCCAACCTACATGATTTGCTACCTCAAAGGATTTGATGAAGCAAAAGACAAACTCCAAAACCTTTCGGGTTTGATGAAAAAACAAGGGGATGCTGCCTATCAAAGCCTAAAAGACACGCAACGCATTTTGCGCAAAATCAAATACCACTAAGAAGCTGGTGTTTTTGGAGGTAGTCAAGCACTGTTTTAGGCAGCCACTGTTGCAGTGTTTTCAAGTCCTTTTTTTCTCTGATTTCGGTAGCGGAAATCTCTTGTAAGGATACGTTTTCAAGGAGCGTTTCCGATGCGCGTTTTTCCAAAACGATTCCTTTTCGGGGGTAAACAATACGAGGGAATGCCATCAAAAAATCGGCGTTCTTCCAACTTGAAAGCGTTGCTGCGCTGTCTGCGCCCAACAACAAGCAAAAATCCGTTTCAGGGTTTTCCTGGGCGATTTTTTTTAATGTGGCTGCGGTATAGCTGGGTTTTGGGAGCTTTATTTCGATATTGTTGGGGATAAGGTTTTTGTGGTCTTCCAATGCCAATTGCAACATTTTCCAGCGGTGGGCTTCGGGCAGCAAATCGGAGGCGGATTTATGTGGGTTTTGCGGACTTAGTACAAACTGCACTTCATCGGCTTTGTTTTGTTTTAGTACCTCTTGGGCAATGGATAGGTGACCGTTGTGAATGGGGTTAAAGCTGCCAAAAAAAAGGGCTACCCGTTTCATGCGCTCAAAAAATTATGCACCACTTTTTCGACTTCGGCTTTGGCGGTTTCTAGGTCGTCATTGAGAATAATGTGGTCAAAATCTGCAGCACGTTGTAGTTCGGTTTCGGCTTTGGAAAGGCGCATGGCAATTTTTTCTTCCGAGTCGGTTCCCCTTTGACGGAGGCGCTCCCCTAAGGCTTCTAGGCTCGGTGTTTTGATAAAAATCGCCAAGGTGTCGTTTGGATACAGCTTTTTGATATTCAGTCCGCCAACCACATCAATATCAAACAATACATTTTTGCCTGTAGCCCAAATGCGCTCCAATTCCGATTTTAATGTCCCGTAAAACATCCCTGGATACACTTCCTCCTGCTCGGCAAAAGCGTTTTCGGCAATGTTGTTTTTAAATGCTTCTTCCGACAAAAAATAATAATCTTTGCCGTGTTGTTCTTTGCCCCGCGGGGGTCTGGTGGTGGCAGAAATAGAAAAGGATAATTTAAACGCCTCTTGGTCCAACAAATGTCTTGCCAAGGTGGTTTTGCCACTCCCCGAGGGTGCCGAAAAAACAATGCATTTCCCGTTTTTCATTACAGCGCATTTAGGACTTGTTCTTTGATGCGCTCTAGGGCATCTTTCATCATGACCACACGTTTTTGCAAACCGGCATCATTGGCTTTTGAGCCAATCGTATTGATTTCCCTGCCCATTTCTTGCGCAATAAACCCAAGCTTTTTGCCTTTGGTGGGCGTGTCTTCGGCAAGAGTGGCAGTAAAATATTCTGTATGGTGTGACAGGCGTACCAATTCTTCGTTGATATCCCATTTTTCGAGGTAGTACACCAATTCTTGCTCTAAACGTTCTTGATCGTATTCCACAGCAATCTGCTGGAGGTTATCCTCCAATTTCTGACGGCGTTCCTCGATTCGGGCACCTGCCTCTGCTGTAATATTTTTTTGTTGGGTGCTGATTTGTGCCAATTGCTCTGTAAGGTCGTTGGCAATGGAAGTACCTTCTTGCTGGCGGTAAATAACCAATTTTTCGGCAGCGCCTTTGAGTGTTTGCAAAAACACCTCTTGCTCTTCGTCAGAAAGCTCATCACTAGTGGGGGCTAATACATTGGGAAGGCGCATGGCTAACGGCAAAAGCGTTTCGTCCGATAGGGGTTGTATTGCCTTTAATTGTGCTAGGTAGTTTTCCACCACGGCGGTATTTAGCTGCGCTGCCTCTTGGGCATCTACCCATTCTTCAAATACGTTTACCTCTACTTTCCCGCGATGCAACAGCGTTGCCAGTTCTTTACGGGCAATAAGCTCCAAGCCCCTGTAGCGCGATGGCACCCGAAAATTGAGGTCTAAGGACTTGCTGTTTAACGACTTGATTTCAATGCGCAGTTTCCTGCCCTGAGCGTTATACTCCGCCTTGCCGTACCCTGTCATTGAAAATATCATCCTGTACATTTAAAGGGCAAAGGTACGAAACGCCTTTAGAGTGCCTTGCTTAGGGGGTGTAAACGAAACCCCTTTATTTAACAAATTTAATTTTTCGTTTATTCAAATACGCCTTAAACTCATCAAAACTCATCCCTTCCGTTTCTTTGGCGATCTTCGTTCGTGTTGCTCTAAAAAATGCAACGGTGTCAAAATCCTTTTCTTTTTTTACTTTATTATCCATTTGTTATAATTTCTTTTGGTGAACGAATGTCCAAGGGAATATATCCATTTTTTATGTTGATCGCATTGTATCCACGAATTCTGAAGACATTTACAATGTGTTTAAAATTCCAACTGACCAAAAAATCAACCTTATTTACTGTAGCACAAGCAATGTGCCGACAGTCAACTATGCTTGTTTGTCCTACTACTTTCTCTTCAATATAATTTTTAGCAAGCGCATTTATTTCCTCTGTAATTTCAACGTATTCAATAAAATCAGTAGGCAATTGCATGAAATGATTTATCACTTCTTTGGGAGCATTTTCCAACTCCAACTCAGATAAATCAGAGTATACACAAATAATTTCTCCGCCTCTAAGCATTTCAAACAACAATGTTGTTTCATGCTGAAATTCTATGTCCTGAATTCCACCAAAAATAGAAGTGTCAAAATACAATCTCGGTATCATTTACCAAATTTACTAATTTCCAGCGGGAGGGGTTTATAATCACATACTTTTCAATCCACAAAAGTTTCTTTTAGCACTGCTTTGCAATTCTCAATCTCCGATTTTTTTAAACATTCAACTACTCGGATTATCCTTTTTTTGTCAACGGTTCGAATTTGGTCTATGGCAATCATTCCTTTTTTCCCATTGTGCCTTACCGAAACCCGGGTGGGATATTTTTTTAGAGCCGTTGTCATTGGGGCAAGGACGATGGTGTTTAAATATGTATTCATTTCATTTGGTGAAATGATAACACAAGGTCTGGTCTTTTTTATTTCGCTTCCAATGGTTGGATCAAGATTTACCAGAACAATTGCGTACTGTTTCAATTCCATTCCTCGAAGCTTTCATCGTCAAATACATCGTTTATCAGCAACTTATCGTCTCCATTTTCACCCATGCGTTTAAATTCCGCTTCCCAATTTTTTCTTGGTGCAGCGATGGGTTTAAGAACAATATGCCCTTTTTCAAGAATCATTTCCACCTTGTCTTTTATGTTGTATTTTTCCAAAACGGTCTTGCTTAACCGAAGTCCTTTTGAATTTCCGATTTTAATGATTGAGGTTTCCATATGTTTAAAAATGTTATTACAAAGTAAGTACATTTTGTTAAGGTGTCAAAATGTGTTTTGTTTTAATCTTAGCTGTGTTTGTGTATTATTTATACTTTCTTTTTGCCCGCTGGCGCGCGTCTGCAACGCGTGCCCTTTTTAAACTTCCTTTTCTCATTTAGCATTTTACTGACACCCCACACCCGTCAGCGGCGCATCTGCAGCATCGTTGAGCGTAAGGACAAAATCGCTGCCGTTATAGGTTTTGCTTACAATCCCACGGATAGTTCCCGTACCGCTGGGCAAGGGCATGTCTTTATACAAAGCAAAGGCGCTGGTTTCTAACAAAAAGCTGGTTTTGGCAGCGCCCTCACAGGCTTCCATGCTGCGCTGGGTATCGTAATAATCGCGAGGGTCTACAAAAGGCTTGCCTTGCTCGGCATCTGTAAACCGCACGTTTTCCACGGCAACAAATAGCCCAACATGTGTTTTGTCAATTTCTGAGAACCGTACGGTTAGCGGGGTAATTTCAGCGGTAGTGGTTGAACGAAATATATGCGTCGCAATATCCAACGGGCGCAATGCCTCCACCACATTATCTTCGGTATTTGCCACACCCCCCAACGAAACAATCCCGTTGCCCCTTCGGGCTTCGCCCAAGTGCAACGCTTTTAGGTTTATATACAACTCACGCCCCAAGTTAAACCTGTTAAACGATTTGGTTTGGTCTAGCATAAGGTGAATGGCTGTCGTGGGATTTTCGGGGGCATCTTGCAGGTAGAGTTCTTTATAAAAATTACCCGTCCTGTCCGATGAAACCACATAGCCCTTCACGACCAGATCGGAAGTAAACGTATGTATCCGGCGGTACACAAAATAGTCTTTTAGTTGAGCAATAGTCAGCATCGTTTTGTTCCCGTTTTCAATGTCGGCAAGGAGCGCATTGAGCTGCTTGTTTTCCTCAGTGCCTATCTCGGCAGGAATGTCAAAGTGATCGTCTTGTTGGCATCCCAAAAAAGGGATTATAAAAAGGAAGATTAGAAGGGTTTTTAGGGGTTGATTGGCGTTCATACTATTCGGTTTAAACGGTTAAAATCGGATATAGGTATTTAGGAAATAAGTGGTGCCACGCCCATACCAATATTTTGGTCCAAAACGACGTTTTGCTCCACGTACATCTTCTAATAATGTGTTGTAATTCGCATTTCGGGATTGCTCAAATCCGCCGGTTTTATAGGTTTGATTAAGCACATTGTTTACGCTTAAGAATGCACCTACAAAACGTTTGCCCACCCGCCACGATTTGCCCACTACCATATTCACTACTGTGTAGGGGTCAAATTTTTCTTGCTGCAACAAGATGCGTGCTTGGTCGGGGTCGTAATTCGGAAAAGGTAAGCCATCACGGTCAAGCAAAAAGTTTTGGGTTCGGTTGATGGGGCTCACGTCCAAATAGGTGTGGTCAAAGTAGTTGGCAGTCAGTCCAAACCACCAAAAATTTTCTCTAAACTCCACCCCTAACGAGTAGGCTTCTTGGGGTCCCGATGCCAGTCGTAGGTTTTTCATTTTGGCGGTGCCGAAATCGAGATACCCAAAATCATCGGAGGTAAGGTAAACGTGCGGATTGTTGACATACCTATAATCTCCCAAAGCCGCCGCTCCCTTGAGTTTTAGCGAGGGCGTAATCGCTCCCTCAATACCAAATTCTATTCCCTGATGGCGCTTTACCGTGCCTTGCATAATCTCTTGCACAAAAGAGGACGTGTCGCCACCAATGCCTTCGGCAAAAAAGAACGAAATTTCGTTGGCGTCTTCAATTTGCGTGTAAAATCCGGTAAGACGGGCATTCAAATGGGGCGAACGAAAAATGTAGCTCACATCGGCAGCAGAAATGCGCTCTGTTTGTAGGGGACGATTGGCTTGTTCACCCACCACGGCATGGGTTTCGCGAGCGTTTGAAAAACTGTTGCGCAAACTTGGCGCACGCTGGATAAGCGCTGCATTTGCCTGCAGCCAATGCCTGTTTTTTATGTTGTAGGTAAGTCCGGCTTTTAGGCTTCCGCCCCCAAACGAAAGTTTTTGACTCTTCCCAAACGAACTATCGGGGTAGGCTTCGTGTTTGTATTTGCCTTCTCGCTTATATTGGGTAGCAGCATAGCCCACGGCAGCGTAACCGCTTATTTTGGGGTAATTAAACCGTGCTATTGCAGATGCCTCATTTATGACAGCACTAATTGTGTAATGATAGCGGATTTTATCTCCTACGCCCGCCATGCGATTGGGGTCATTTAAATCAAATTGAGTCCCGTCATAAGCATCTACATTTAAGTAACCCAAAGCACCCAACAAATCTAGGATTTCAGCAAAATTTTCAGAATTGAGCGAACGGTGCTGCAATGTGCCAGTGAGGGTAATATTGTCATTTAATTCGCTACGCAAGATGGTGTTTGCCGTAAGTTGGGTGTCGTCGTTTCGGTCTTCGTAAAGGGCATAGGCCGCTGTTTTGGTGTTGCGATTTGCATCATAGAGGCGATTCCAATCCAACCGCCCGTTTTGCCTAAAATCCTGCTCGTGGCGGTAGGCACCTTCATAATCGGCACCGCCGGATTGTGTTAAAAAATAGCTAGGTAATTTTTGATAATAAGAAGGGCTAGGGTTTGCTCCGCCGGGGTAGTCCAATCGGCTGTTGCCCACTTCGCCAAACTGAAATCCTAGGTTGGTACGCAAGGTCGTTTTGGGCGAAACCGTCCACCTGTGGTTTAGCATCACTATGGGTTCTACAATGCGTTTTACCCTGGAATTACGCACTTCACCAGATTGATTGCCCCAATACTCGTTGTATCTAATCCCTTTTAAATCATAAACTTCTTGGGTGTTTGGCGAAGACTTTCCACGGCGGTTGGGTGTAGCGATAAGAGTGGCGTTTAGACTATGCGAAGTCCATTCTTTTTCTACGGAAACAAACAGCGATTGTGCATCGTAAAATGTACCCTGCTGAAATCCCGAAGCCCCCCAGCGGTTGCCCAGCGCAACCGCCCCCGACCAGCCGTTTTTCAATTGCCCCGTCCCATAGCTTGCCAAAACACGGTAGTTATAGCTTCTGTCCGAGGAGGAAAATGTCAAACGACCTCCTTTGCCGTAATCTGAGGCGCGGGTGTTAATGTTCGTGGTGCCCAATACTCCCCCCACAAGATAATCCGAAGGGGCAATTCCTGAGCTAAGTTCACGGTTGCGCAACACATCATTGAGTCCGCCCCAATTGCTCCACTGCGGACGCCCGTTGAAAAGTTTGTTCATCGGCAAACCGTTAATCATCACCGTAGCATGATCCGAATCTAACCCCCGAACGCGAAAAAAAGACGCGCTAAATTCGAAAGCTGCGGTGCGTAAAAACACATCTTGAGTAGATTGCAATAGCCCCGAAATATTGTCAAGGGCATCGTTTTCGTCACTAATCTCATCATCGCTAAGATTGATGATGCTGAGTTGTACATCTTGATACGGTTCTTCCTCAAAACCCAAAGGGTGAAGGCTAACGGAAATTTCATCGCCAACAGCGGCAACCAACTTAAAGGGCTCGTATCCATCAAGAGAAAAGGTAAGCGTTTGCGCGGCAAACACCTGAAAGCTAAAAAGTCCATCAGCATCTGAGTGGGTTTCCTTATCAGCGGGGGAAGCCGTAACCTGTACTCCTGGAAGGGGTATTCCTTGCTCGTTGAAGACAACTCCCCGAATAGCATTTTGGGAAAAACCAAGAAGACTGAAAACGCTGAAAATAAGCAGGGCTACTTTTTTCATGATTTGGGATTTATTGCATTAAATTTAGCATAAATTTTCTAACCCCATAATATTACTTGATATGCTTCGTGTACTATTGTTTTTCTTTTTAGCTTCTTCATTGGTTTGGGGGCAGAGTAGCAAAAACTACGAGGTATTGAGTGTGGCATTTTATAACCTAGAAAACCTTTTTGATACGCTAAACGACCCCAACACCCGTGATGACGACCGCACCCCCGAAGGACGCGACCGCTGGACCGAATCCATCTACCAAAAAAAAGTAAAAAACATGGTGCGTGTACTAT
>CAZSSZ010000048.1:0-9293 GCA_964609755.1 uncultured Flavobacteriaceae bacterium
GGTTCGTAGGAGAACCCATGAGAAGCTTTCCTGAATTGGAGGGCTTTTTTGCTTTTTAGACGTTACATTTGTTTCAAATTTACACCATGCGTTACCTTAGCTCGCTCTTGTTTTTACGCTGTCCCAAATGCCGAACTGGCAAAATGTTTGCTACTAAACCGTACAGCTTTAAAGCAATTTCATCGTTAAACAAGTCCTGCCCGAATTGTAAGATTTCTTATCAATTGGAGCCCTCATTTTTTTACGGGTCCATGTATGTTTCCTATGCATTGGGTGTTGCCTTGGCAGTGGCAGTGTACGTGTTGCTTCTCCTTTTTGGATGGGGTAAAAATGCGCTTAGCTCATTTTTTGTCATCACGGCTGCCATTATTTTCGCTGCGCCATACCTCTACCAATTATCCAAAGTGGTGTGGGCAAGTATCTTTATCAAATACGATTCCAAAAAACAGGGTTAAATTCCTCCTTGTTGCTCATATTCAAACAGTTTGAGATGGAAAAAAGCGGCTGAGGCGAGTATGTGATCAAAAACATCTGCCGAAATACCCTCGTGATTTTTCCATGCCTTATCCAATGTAAAAGCATACACTTCTAAGGGGATGCCATGCGGAGTTGGTGAAAGTTGCCTGCACATTACTGTTAAGTTTTGATTGATGGCAGGGTGCTGTTCCAAATAGGTTTGAATATACGACCTGAACAATCCAATATTGGTTAGGTTTCTACCGTTAAGCGGGACAGTAGTGTTGGCTTTTATTGCTGCATTATGAGCTTGTATTTCGGCTTTTTTACCCTGTACAAAACTGCGGAAGCGATCTAGTTGCTCAATGGCTTCAAGCTCTCGTTCATTTAAAAAACGTACAGACGATGCTCGTATATATAGGGGGCGTTTCATACGCCTACCGTCCGACTCGCTCATGCCGCGCCAATTCTTAATAGAGTCTGAAAGAAGTTTGTAGGTAGGAACCGTCGTGATGGTGTTGTCAAAGTTTTGAACTTTTATGGTGGAAAGGTTGATTTCAACAACAGTGCCATCTGCGCCATAGGATTCCATGGTAATCCAATCGCCAATGCGCACTAAGTCGTTTGCAGCAATTTGAATGCTTGCTACAAACCCCAATAAAGTGTCTTTAAATACCAATAAAATAACTGCCGATAGTGCGCCTAACCCAGTGAAAAAATAGACAAGATCTTTGCCCGAAAGAATGGAAAAGACAAGGAGCAATCCAATTCCCCACAAAAAAATCATAATCACTTGAATATAGCTAGCAATAGGTTTGTCTTTGAATTGAGGGCGTTGTTGTAATTCATGTCTTAGGGTGCGAAGCAAACTGCGAATGGTAACAATAGCTACAAAGACGGCATAAACATCGATTAAGGCGCTTAACCAATTTTCGATAGCCGTATTGCCATTTGCCCAAAGCCCAACCAGTGCACTTAAGAAAAAATAGGGAACAAATCGGGAAATGTTTTTTGGGAACTTATTTTCTATCAGCGTGTCATCTATGGTTGTTTTTGTAGTTGATGCTATACGATGAAAAATAGCAACTAGCACAAAACGTGCAATCACACGAAGCAACCACGAAGCCGAAAGTAAGATAGTAGAAAGTATAGCAAAATCGGTCCACCATGCCAGTTTGGGCGACCAGCCCAACTCGATTAAAAAATTGTAAAGAATATGCATGTCACGAAAGTAATTAAATATAGATTATAAAATACTATATTTAAGAGTTCAAAAAAAACACCCGCACTTAAAACAGTACGGGCGTCAAAACAATAACCAATAAAAATGTTACGACATTACACTTTTGTTTTACAGGAATCGTGCCAAAGTGTCGTCAATTCAAATTTTAAATGTTTTTTGTTGCTGATATTTTTGTTCTTCGGTATAATAAACCATGCTCAAGATCAGCAATCATTTGAGATAAAAATTATCCAATTAGAATATATAGACGGAGAGACACAAGAGCATAAATTTTTAAGTTCAGAAGATTTCAAAAAGGAATTAAGACTTTCTCGAAACTACAACCACGTATTTGTAGAACTAGAAAAAGACTCAAGCATACAGTATGCCTATAAAGTAACGGGTGAAGCTGGCTTAGCCAATTGGAAAAATACTACAAACGAAATTCATTTGGTTGGACTGAGTCGAGGCGCTCATCAGTTGTGTATTCGTGGAGAACGTAATGGCACTTTTTCAGAGCTTCAACAATTCAAAATTTTTGTCACCACACCGTTTTATTTACGCTGGTGGTTTATTTCACTGATAATCATTGTTGTAGTAGGGGTGTTTTATTTGTTTTTGGTTCTAGAGGCTAAACTTTTAAAAGAGCGAAGAGACCGTAACTTACAGGTGTCCAACCTTGAGGCAAAAGCATACCGCGCACAAATGAATCCACATTTTATTTTTAATGCGCTAAATGGAATGCAATCTGCTATGGTTTTGGGCGGCGAGGAGGAGTTTAACAAATACATTACGTCGTTTTCCAAACTTTTACGCAACACCATTGAAATGAGTAGCGTGGATAAAATTTCTGTTGTTGACGAAGTGGCTTACATCACCAATTATGTCAATTTGCAGGGGCACCGTCTTGAGGAAAAAATAGATTTGGAATTTAATATTGACCCCGAAATTGATCAAAACGAAGTGTATTTACCCTGTATGATGCTACAGCCCATTGTGGAAAATTCCATTGTTCATGGTATTGTCCCCAAAAAGGGAAAGGGAAAAATTAAGATTGATTTGGTGCGAGAAGATGAAATGCTAAAAATTAGTGTTACCGACAACGGTATTGGTAGAAAAGCCGCTGCCAAGCAAAAGGAAAAGTATGCCAAGCACAAGTCTTTTGCCACGCAAATTATGCGCGACCGCATTAATATTTTTAACTACTACAATGACCGTAAACTTACGTTTAGTATAGAGGACTTGTACCATGTAGACGGTAGCCCTGCCGGGACAAAAGATATTCTCTACGTGCCACTAGACCTTAAGACCCGTTATAAATAAGGGCATCATAGGCAAGGCAAGTTTTGTAGTCTTTTTCTGCAAAATAAGCGGGAGTAGTGGCGTCGCCACACGCCAAAACAAAATCGCCACCCCAAGCACCAAGGCTTTTTACAGCACCTTTATAATCCGAAAAAAGACGTTTTTGAACGGGAGTTGCTCCTAGCAAACTTCCAATAAGTTCCTCGTGAGTTCGCATGAGTTCTTGAAAATTTTCAACACTTTCGGCTGTGCTAAATGCTGCCGTTAGGCTGCTGATTTCCACCAATTTTGAAGGGGTTAATTGTTTACGGTCAAATTGTGCCACCGCCTCTTGACTGTCTTGTTTTTGGTTTAAATGCACAAAAAACAAATGGTTTTTATAGTTGGGGGAAAAATCAATCGGAGTGATAGTAGGTTGTAAAGGATTCGTGCGGGTGTAGTGTATGGCACCCTTTGCAGTTGCACACGCCACATCATAACCGCTACCGCCAAACACCTGTTGTTGGAGTTGAAACGGATTTACCTTTCCCCATTGCGCCAATAATGAAATGAGCGTAGAGGAACTTCCTAGTCCCCATGCGCTGTTAAAATCGAGCGTAGTCACAAACGAAAACCCAGTTGAGCTTGTAAAAGCATTCGAATTTTGGGCTACGATTTCCAAAAACAACTGCTGAAGCCGATTTCCAATAGCATTCTGATGGCGTGGTAAAAAAGTGGTTTTATCAAATTGGTTTTCATACCAAACAGCTCCTTTTTCGTCTATGCTTTTCCACCTAATTTCGGGGGTATCAATGACTTTTACCTCCAGCCATTGCCCCAATTTGGTGGGCACAGCCAAGGCGGTTGCGCCACCCAATACGGCATATTCAGCGGTGAGTAATAATTTTCCGTGTGCAAAATACCTCATTCTCCACGAAGTTTTTCTAGGGCTTCCACCACCGCATGATGCGAAACGGTGTTTTTAATAAAATGTTTTACGATGGCTTTCTTCTCTGTTTCTGTTGCGCCAAGTTGATTAAGAATATTGAGCAAATGCATTTTCATATGCCCTTGTTGAATGCCGGTCGTAACTAAACTTTTTACAGCAGCAAAATTTTGTGCTAAGCCTGCAACGGCAATAATTTGCATCAACTCTTCGGCATTTGGGAAGCCCATCAGTTCATGACTCCACCGCACCAACGGGTGCAATTTGGTTAGTCCGCCCACGGTGCCAATCGCCAACGGAAGTGTGAGCGAAAAATGGAAAAAACCGTCTTTAATTTCAGCTTTTGACAAGCTGCGGTATTGCCCGCTTTCAGCTGCATAGGCATGCACACCCGCAGCTACCGCCCTAAAATCGTTGCCACTGGCAATCACTACCGCATCAACGCCATTCATGATGCCTTTGTTGTGGGTTACGGCTCTGTAAGCTTCTATCTCGGCAATGCGCACCGCTTGCACAAATTTTTCGGCAAAGCGTTGGCTTTCTTTTGGTGTGGCCATTAATGCGTCTACTGGGCAAGAAACGGATGCCTTCACCAAGCAGTTGGGCACATGATTGGACAAGATGCTCATGACCACCTCTAGTTCTTTTTCCTCTTGCGAAAAAGCCTCGTATTCAAATGCCAATTCTTGAAGGGTAGCTGCCAATTGCTCCAAACACGAGTTGATAAAATTCGCCCCCATAGCGTCTTTGGTATCAAAACGCACGTCGAGTTGGAAATAACCCTCCAGCAAAGCGGTTTTATTGGCTAGGCTTAATGCTGTAATACCCCCGCCACGCGTGCGCATTTTTTTGGTTATTTCATCGGTAGATTCGAGTAGTGTTGCTTTGTGTGTGTCAAAAAAGGCTTGCAGTTTGGCAGGAGCTCCTTCAAAAATAAAATGGACTTGCCCCCCTTTTTCGGTACCTAAAATTTCGGCAGTAAATCCGCCTTTGTCTGCCCAGAATTTCGCAGCATTAGAGGCGGCAGCTACCACCGAGCTTTCTTCAATGGCCATGGGGATGGTGAGCGTTTTGCCGTTAATGATAACATTAGGCGCTACACCCAGGGGTAGGTAAAAATTGGCTACCGCATTTTCGATAAACTCATCGTGGAGGTTTTGCGTTTTGGGGTCGGGGTGGGTGTAGGTTTCCAAAAGTTCGGTTGCCTGCTGTGGGTTTGCGAATTGCGCACTTATCCATGCGATTTTTTCGGCTTTGGTTTTTTTGGAAAACCCTGAAACCAATGCCTGTTGCCCAACGTTCTTTTTCATAAGGCAAAGATACGACTGTTCTGTAAAGAACCCCATTCCCCCAAAAATCCTATATTTACCAAACAACTTATCTTATATGGAAGCACAATTTGGCGGTTCTGCCCTTAACCAACGTACGATCCTTAGCCATCCCATTGGCTTATTTGTTTTGTTTTTCACTGAAATGTGGGAGCGTTTTAGCTACTACGGCATGCGCGCCATTTTGGTGTTGTTCCTTACCTCTTCGCTAATGAATAACGGTTGGGCATGGTCAAACGAAGACGCTTTGGAATTGTATGCTATGTATACAGGTTTGGTCTATCTGACCCCAATTTTAGGCGGTTTTTTGGCAGATAAATATTTGGGCTACCGCAACGCTACCATATTAGGGGCATTTATCATGACCTTGGGACACGCTTCTATGGCTTTGGAAACGTTTACCCAATCTTTTTTTTACTTAGGTCTTGTACTGCTCATTGTTGGAAACGGCTTTTTTAAACCCAATATCTCCTCTATTGTTGGACAACTCTACAAAGATGGGGACAAACGCAAAGACGGAGGCTATACCATTTTTTATATGGGTATCAATGCCGGCGCGTTTCTAGGAATTTTGTTGTGCGGGTATATTGGCGAAAAAGTAGGCTGGCACTTAGGCTTTGGACTGGCAGGTATTTTTATGTTTTTGGGGATGCTCCAGTTTTGGTTTGCCCAAAAGATATTTGGCACCATTGGATTGTCGCCAAAACAGTTGGCAAATGCCAATACGATTAAAGAAACCACAAAACCCACAGGTGGCTTTACTAAAATCGAAGTGGATAGATTACTGGTAATCGTGGTATTTTCCATATTCACCATTTTCTTTTGGTGGGCTTTTGAGCAAGCAGGAGGCTCGATGACCATTTTTGCTAGAGATTTTACCCAGCGCACTCTTGTTGGTGATGCATCTACCATTTTTAAGGTAACCAATACCGTTATTACCCTAGTGCCTATGGGTATACTTACCCTTGTTTTGTATGGATTGTTTCGTAAAATGATGGGTAATTTTTTGCTTTCTAATGTATTTCTTGGAGTAAGTTTTGTCATTATTTGGGGCATTGTTATTTGGATGATTAACCGTGAGTTTGGAGCAACTGCAACCGAAATTCCAGCGTCTTGGTTCTCTGTCTTGAATTCCTTGTACATTATTTTACTGGCACCCTTGTTTTCTAAAATATGGGCATCCAAACTAAACCCTAGCGGACCTGTTAAGTTTGCCATTGGGCTAATTCTTTTGGGCACAGGATTTGCCTTTTTGGCATTTGGTGCTTGGGGAATCCCTCAGGGTGCAGAAACGGCTGGTGTGAGTATTGTTTGGTTGATTTTAGCTTATTTATTTCACACTATGGGTGAACTTTGCGTTTCTCCCGTTGGGCTATCGTATGTGAGTAAATTGGCACCGCTTAAATTGGTAGGTCTTATGTTTGGTTTTTGGTTTGTGTGTAGCGCTGCCGCTAACTACTTGGGTGGTAAAACAGGAAGTTATATTGATAAAATATCCGAAGCCTATGGACTTTCTAACTTCTTTTTAATTTTCTTTGCCATTCCTGTTTTGGCAGGAATATTGATGATATTACTAAAACCTATCCTAATTCGAAAAATGCATGGAATTCATTAGAAAAAGTATACTAACCTTTATATTGCTTGTAGGCATTGGAGCAAGTGCTCAAGTAAAATGGTATACCCTTGAAGAAGCTTTGGTAGCTCAAAAAACAGACCCACGCCCCATTATGCTAGACGCCTATACGGTTTGGTGTGGTCCGTGTAAGCTGTTGGACAAAAACACCTTTGGGAACAGTGACGTTAGTCAATACTTAAATGCGCATTACTATTCCGTAAAATTCAATGCCGAGGGCAACGAAAAAATCACCTTTCAAGGGCAAACCTATGACAATCCAAACTACGACCCAAAGCGTGCCAAAACCCGAAACAGTACGCATAGCTTTACTCGGTTTTTAGGAGTTTCTGGCTATCCTACAATGGTCTTTTTTGATGAAAAGGGGAATTTTATCACCCCTGTTGTGGGCTATTTAAACCCCATGCAGATTGAGATTTACCTTAAACTTATTCACAAGCAAGACTACAAAAACATCAAATCTCAAGAAGATTTTACGGCGTATATCAAAAATTTTGAGCATCAGTTCAAAGGGTAGGCACCGTCTTTTTCCGTAGCGTGAAAACGGATGTTTTTCTCCGCACAGGTTTTTTCCCAACGTCTAATAAATGACGGATAATTGCTCCCGTCTGCAATAATTAGTTTTGGTTGAACGCTGTCAATAAGTGCTTCCAAATGAACTTTTGGGCTTTGCCGTAGCAACACCGTTTCTACGGGCTCAATCCCTCGATATATTTCCAAACGGTCTACCACAAGTACATTTTGATAGGTGTGTTGTAGCGGTTTATACTCAATACTGTCAAGTCGGTAATGCTGCTGAAATTGTTCTGCCACACGCACTATTTTTTGGGTTTTATTAGGAGTAAAAACCCTAAGTGTATTTTCGTTCACAGCCACAAGCATCGAATTTTTATAGGCATGCGCTACCCACGCTTTTGGCGACGAATTCCAATCCAGATAAAATTGCCCGTGCAATAGGATACTCACCACCCCCAACACCACCGCTTTTTGTTTGTTGGGACGTTGTAGAAAATAAAATAGCAAAACAACTACCGCGCCCAAAAGCACAGCATCAGATCCCCGAAACGGAATTTGTTCGATAAAAAAGGTCTCCCACTGGGCAATCCATTCCACTACCCATTGATAGCCTTGAAAAACAGAATCCATAACATTTATAACTCCATATATTGGCGGGAAAAAACTGACGACAATACATCCAATACCCGCCAGAAGGATAATCCCAAGAAAAGGCACGAGCACCAAATTGCTTACCCAAAACAACATTGGAAACTGATGGAAATAGTACAAGCTCAACGGCAATACCGAGAGTTGGGCGATACACCCTAGTCCCATTAGTGACGTGAGATAACGCACAAAACGATTTGTTTTGGCAAACAAGCTTTGCCAATGTGGCATCATCCATACAATGCCAAAAACCGCTGAATAGCTTAGTTGAAATCCTACATCAAAAAGCAGTCGTGGTTGGGCAACGAGTAGCACAATACAACT
The DNA here is from genome assembly GCA_964609755.1 of uncultured Flavobacteriaceae bacterium. Taxonomy (GTDB): domain Bacteria; phylum Bacteroidota; class Bacteroidia; order Flavobacteriales; family Flavobacteriaceae; genus UBA7446. The sequence continues at coordinate 8,355 of CAZSSZ010000048.1, forward strand.
CACCCAAACCCCTTGGATACTAGCATTTTTTCTTCTTAGCCCAAGTCCCACTTGTAAAAACGAAAACATGGTAACTGCCCGCACCACCGAGGGCGACCCGCCTGTAATGAGCGCAAAGCACCACAACAAAACGATTGGGAGTATCGCAGCCAAAACCCCTCCGTAGGGGATGCGTTTTAGGGGAGCTGCCAAAAACCGTAACAGCATCAAAACAATACCCACATGTAGCCCTGAAATGGCAAGTAAATGCATGGCACCGGCACGTTTGTACTGTGTTATGCGTTCTTCGGTCAAATCGGTTTTATTGCCCAAAATTAATGCCATAACTAGGGCTTTGCTATCGGTGTTTAAGGGAGTTTTTTGCAGTTGCCGGGTTAATCTTTGTTGTAAGTTGTGCGCCCATCGCCGTGGGCTGGCTGCTGCTGAAAGCGGAATAAATTCAGGTGTTACAGGGGATAGTTTTCTTGAAACCCCTTTTCGGCGCATATACGTTCTAAAATCAAAATCAATGGGATTTTTGGGCGGTGCTATAGGCGCAAGTGTTCCGTAAATCAAAAAACGGTCGCCAATGCTAAACACCTTGTCTAAATCGGTTTGGAGTAGAACCCACTCACCGGAGGGTGTTTTTATGATATACTGATGCCCAAAAGAGTTAGTGTTGAGCGTTTTGCTAATCGTAATTTCGTGAAGGTTTGGCGAAGACGTTAAGGCGTTTTCGGGAGGCATATACCGCATCGTTCCCAAAATCAAAAAGCAACCCGCCGCGGCTGCCCAAAATAAATAGTACCACCTTTTAACATGGCTGATGCCAAGCACAGCGGCACATAATATCAAATACAGAAAATGAGGCTGAATGCCTACTTCGCGCAAAAGAATGCCCGCACCAAAAGCAAGCGTTATTACAGCAATAGGAGCACTAGGATGAGGCATGCTCCAAGG